>JAHFCS010000486.1 GCA_023249395.1 Gemmatimonadota bacterium | reverse complement strand
TCGCGACCCGCCTGAATCGCGAAAACTTTCTCGACGCCGCGGTAGCTCGCGGCGATGCGCTCGAGCCCATCGAGGCGCTTGACGTAAGTCTCGAACGCTTCGCGGCGCGCGCCGGGACGCGACCCGGAGATCGCATCGGCCGCCTGGACAAGCACCGACACTTCGCTCTCGTGAGGAACGTCATCGTGGTGGGCCGCAATGCAATTCACGACCAGCGGATGCTCCCCGTATCGCGTCGCCATCTCGACGCCGAGCTGCACGTGCGTCCCTTCGTGCTCGTGCGTCAGAACCTTGCCCATGTCGTGGAGAAGTGCGCCGCGGCGGGCCATTGCGACGTCGAGGCCGAGCTCCGCCGCCATGATACCGGCGAGCCACGCAACTTCCTGCGAGTGGGAGAGAATGTTCTGGCCGTAGCTCGTGCGCCAGCGCATCCTGCCGATGAGCTTGATGACCTCGGGGTGAAGGCCGTGGACTCCGCTCGCGTAGGCAGCCCGCTCTCCGGTGTCGATGATGCCCGCTTCGACTTCAAGCTTCGATTTCCCGACGACCTCCTCGATGCGACCCGGATGGATGCGGCCGTCGGCGACGAGCTTCTCCAGAGAAAGGCGCGCGACTTCGCGCCGCACAGGATCGAAGCACGAAACAACGACGGTGTCAGGAGTGTCATCGATGATGACGTCGACGCCGGTGATCAGCTCGAAGGCGCGAATGTTCCGGCCTTCGCGACCGATGATACGGCCTTTCATTTCATCATTCGGGAGCGACACCGCCGATACCGTCGTCTCGGCAGTCTGCTCGGCGGCGATGCGCTGGATGGCGAGAGCGATGATCTTCTTCGCTTCGCGGTCGGCGTTCCGCTTTGCGGTATCGCGAATGTCGCGGATCCGATTGGCGGCGTCGGCCTGCGCTTCGTCCTCGAGACGCTGCATGAGCTCCGCTTTGGCTTCCTGAGCGGTGAGTCCGGCGAGCTGCTCCAGCCGCCGCCTCTCGTCACCGATCAGCCTGTCGAGCTCCTGTTCGCGGCCGGCCATTGCGTCCTGGCGGGCGCCTAGCGCACTCGCCTGGGTCGCGCTGTCCTTCTCGCGCTGCTCGAGCAGCTCGTATTTTCGATTGAGAAGGGACTCGCGCTCCTTGACCCGCCGTTCCTCGCTCTCGACCTCCTCGCGTCGCTTGCGGGCTTCCTGCTCCCATTCTTCGCGAAGGCTTATCAGCTCTTCCTTCCCGCTGAGGACCGCAGTCTTGCGGAGGGATTCCGCGTCTCGAGCGGCTTCGTCGAGGATCCGCTTTGCGGTCTCCTCGGCGGTTGACTTGGAGCGCGCCTGGCGCGCTGCCTCACCAGTTCTTCCTAACCGACGCCCTATAAAGAAAAAAGCCGCGCAGGCTACAACGAACAGAAACCCGGCCGCGGCGAGCCACGCTGTTTGTGTCATTGAGATCTATGTAGAGCCCGCGGCAGCGCCACAGGCGGCCCCAATCGCGCCGAAAAGTCGTCGCGTGTCTTGAGGATAAACTAATCGTGCCGCTTGGCGGGGGGGAGCCAGGGGCGGATTTCGTCGCTCAGCTCGCGCATCGCGGCGGCGAGGCGTGCCGACTCATCACGCGCTTCGAACAGCTCGCCGGCAATCCGCAAAGCGGCAAGGATCGCGGCCTTGTGGCTCTCGACCATCGGACCCTGCATCGTCTCGGAGATTGCGTCGTCAACGTATGCTGCGACCGCCCGCGTGTGCTCGGGCGTAGTCTCGGTGCGGATGGTGTATTCGCCGCCCAGGATGTTGACCTTCACCACGTTCTTCTTTGTCGTCATCGGGAGGCGTTCTGATGCTGCTGGCGCAGAAAACGGACGCGATCGAGCATCTGCCGGGTGCGGCCGCGGGCTTTTTCGAGGCGCACCCTCAGGTTGGCGTTCTCGCGCTCGAGCTTGTCGATTCGCTCGGGGCTTGTCCGGGTAACGCCGGGCGAGCCCTCGAGTGCCTTCACTCGCGCTTCTGCGTGCAGGGCGCGCCGGCGAAACGACGCCAGCTCGTCGCCGAGATGCTGGACGAGTCGCTCGAGGTCCGCGAAGGCTGATTCCGTCTCAGGCAGTTCGTTGTCTGACGCCAAGTTCTGCCTCCAGGGTTTTCACGATCTTTTCGGTTCGGCCCTGAATCTCACGATCGCGTAGTGTGCGCTCGGGATGCCTGAACGTCAACGCCCAGGCGAGACTCCGCGAGCCATCCGGGATCCCGGCGCCGCGGAATTCGTCGAACAGCACGAGGATCTCAAGCAGCTCCCCGGCGGACTTCCGAATCACACGCTCGACATCTGCCGCGCTTGTCGCGTCCGGAACGATCAGGGCGAGGTCGACTTCAATCGCGGGCATGGCCGGCACCGGCTTGTAGGTCACTGACTCCGGTGTCTCGAGGTTCTTCGCCTGGAGGTCGATCTCGACGCCGAACGCCGGCGCGGCCCACGCAGGCGCGTCGAGCCTCAGCCTGCGGACAACCCCTGCCTTTGCCCCGCCCGCATGGACAGTCCAGAGCACGTCGCCCTCGGCCGGCTGGCATTCGATCATATGTCCGCCAAACGCTGCCTCGCCCATCGCCTGGGCGATTCCCTTCGCGTCCCACTCGTCGTAATCGGGTGGTTTGGGCTCGCTGAAATGCGGCGGACGCCGACGGCCCATCACGAGTGCGGCAGCATGCATGTGCTCGTATGGCAGCGATCCCGCCT
>JAHFCS010000485.1 GCA_023249395.1 Gemmatimonadota bacterium | reverse complement strand
TGGATGAAAGCGGCGTGAAGGGCGTGAAGAAAGCCCTGGACGTTTCCCCGCCGCCGCGCCCGTTGTGCGCGTGCGGCGCGGAGGCAACCAAGTCGGTGCAACTCTCGGTGCATCGACTGAAGCTCGACAACGACTACCGAGGGGGGCTCGAATGGAACGCGGGCCACGCGCACACACGGATCGAGGCGGTCGTGTGCGACGACTGCGCCGGCACGAAGGTGCGCGTGGATCTGAACGTGAATGCCGAGCTGAAGCAGGCGACAGAGAAAGGTGAGTTCGACAGATGAGCGCGGAGTGGACCGACGAAGAGTTGATCAGCTACTTCCGAATACACTCCCGCACCGATCGGGCATTGTTCGCGAAGGCGCACGTCGCACGGCTAATGGTGCTCGGCGGCAGTCCGCAACCGAATCTCGCCCACATGCCGGCGTTCATCGCTGTGCACGAGACCGAAGCGGATCTGCTCATCGAGCTCGCGCGCGAGCGGATGAAACGGCATCTTCGAGTGATCCCAGGAGGAAAAAAGTGACCCACATGCTTCAACTCGACGAAGGCGAACGCCAGATGGTTCTTCTCGCTCTCGCGCACCTGTCGAACGAACGTCCAGGGTGGGACGACGCTCTGAACAGGATCGCGGTGAGGATCGACAACACGGAGAACCTACGCGCCGTCACGTACGACTCGTTCAAGACGCTGCACACCGAACGCGGGATGCCAAACAGCGTGCTCGGGATGAAGTACGAGAAGAAGCTGTGATCGACGACAACAGGGAGTTCTCACTCTCACTCGGCACGTGGGTAACCGCCATCTTCATAGCCGGGCTGCTGATCGGCGGGACGGCGGTAGGCACTATCATGTGGAGCATGTTGACCGAATGATCGACGACGACGAAGACTGGGTCGTGCGGATGTGCGAGTTCCTCGACCGTTGGAGCTCGGGGAAGCGCGCTGCCGTTGTGTTCGGGACGCTCGCGGTGTGCACGTCGATCCCGTGGGTGTACGGCGCCGCACAGCGCGACTACGAGGGCGCAGTCGCAGCTAAGCACGCTCTCGACGCGCACCTACAGTGGCTCAACAAGATGCCAGACGCGGAGAAGAAACACTGGCCGACGACGAGCGTCTGCCGCCCTAGTACGGGCGCACGCTCATGCGCTGCGTACGGCTACGTTGCCTCGTACATCGAATTCCTGCCGAACGGAGACGTCGCTTGCCACGAGACGCCGTAGAGGGCATCCTACGGCTTCCCCGTGTGGCAGGCGGAAGAGGTCCCACCTTTCCCTCTTTCGCCCCTGAGACGGCCTGGTAACCCCGGGCCGTTTCACTTTTGGTAGAGTGCCACGCGAGATGTATTACGCCTCAAACTCTGCACACAGCACGATCATCATCTCGTCTCCGTTCGTGTCGACCGCCTTCTTCACGCCTCTCGAGCTTGCGCTCGAAGACTGGGACAAGGCCGTGAAGGAGATCAAGAGCTACCGCAAGGAGCTGTACCGAACGATGCGCGCAGAAGAGTGCGAGTCGCGCATGCGCCCGCGCGAGATCCCGGAAGCGCAGTTCAAGAAGCCAACCTTCGTTCGCCGCGCGTGCGGCGGTCGTTGGCGCGTGATGCGCGCCTAGCGCGCCAGCATGGTCGCGATAGTCGTGAGCGACACGAGCATCGCGCGCGCTCGACGGCGCCTCACTACCGGGTCGTAGCTCGTCCAGAACTTCGCGTGCATCACTCCGCCCAGAAGACGCGGACCGGCACGTTCACCGAGGTCGTGGAGCCGCTGTAGATCGCGAGCAAGTCCACCGTCCCGTCGTCGAGGTTCCAGCAACCGCACACGCCGGCAACCTCGTCCGACGGAGTCGTCTCGCCGTCGAGCGACGTCCACGGCTTCACGCCGGCAGGGAGTCCCGGAACCGCGACGGCGTTGAACCGTTGGAGGCCGTTCACCATGTTGAACGTGATCACGACGCCGACGCTCTGGATCGTCGATCCCCCTGACGCGGCGTGCTTGGCTTCCGGATACGGCTCGCCTTTTCGCTGGCCTGCAATACGTCCCATCTCTCCGTCCTTTTCCTTCGCCTTCAGGCGAACGTGATCGTCGCTGACGTAATCGGCACACCTGCAAGCGCAAGTTGAAGCGCCTGCGTGTAGAGCCCGCTCAGGAACGTCGGCGTCGGTACCGTCGACGGGGTCAGCGGCGGGTTCAGCGGCGGCGCGGCCGTCTGCATCTCCATAAACTGCCCGAGCGGGGCCGAGAGCAAATCGTTGCTCGGCGGCGCCGCTGCGACTGACGTGGATTTCGCGCCGGTGGGCTTCTTGAGAAGCTTGTCGCCGAGGTTTCCCTTCGTCCCTGCGTTGGTGTTCGTCCCTGCGTTCTCGATCGGCGTGTTCGTCGTGTCGATGCCGGTGAACACTTCCGTGAGCGTCACGATCTTCGGTGTCACCTGCAAGATCGTGTAGATCGTGCCGGGCTGCACGACGAACTCGATGAAGTCGCCGGCAGTGATGGTTCCGGTCTGGTCTTCCGTCGTCGGCACGTCCTTCGAGCCTGTTGTGACGATGAAGTCGCCGGTGAGCATCGGTCTCGCCGCCATCTGCGCGGCGACCGCGAAGTAGCTCGGCGGCAAGTAGAACAACTGCCTCCCGATGAGGAGCTGCGCCTCGTCCGTCATCGTCTTGAACGTGCGCGGGATGGGTGCACCGACCTTCCCCACTGTTGTTTCC
>JAHFCS010000484.1 GCA_023249395.1 Gemmatimonadota bacterium | reverse complement strand
AAAGCTCGGTCGTGCCACCGCGTTGGCCGATGTACGCGAGCACGGCGCCGTCCGGGTCCAGCGCGACGGACGGACGTTGCAAGTCCCCGATCTGATCGCCCGGCGGCAGGGCGACCGTCAGACGAGCGACGGGCGATCTTCCCGCGGTGACGGCGGGCTTGAGCGCCCAGGCGGCCACGGCTGCGATCACGACCGCGACAAGCGCGATGGACGCCGCCGCACTCACGGAGATCGCCCTGCGCGAGCCAGCCGCATCGGCCTTCGTTCCGCCGCTCTCCACGATCCACGTCAATTCGCGCCACACGTCGCGCGCACTTTGCCACCGGTCGTCCGGCTCTTTCGCCAGACACGTCGTAATCAATCGATCCAGCGCAAGCGGCGCGACCCGCTGCAGCGTGGAGACCGGCGGCGGCGTGTCTCTCAGGATCGAGCCCATGAGGCTCATCCGGCTCTTGCCTTCGAACGCCTTTCGGCCCGTCACCATCTCGTGAAGTACGGTGCCGAACGCAAAAATGTCCGTTCGCGCGTCCGCGTCGCTGCCCTCCAACTGCTCCGGCGCCATGTATTGGAGCGTGCCCAGAATCGATCCCTCGGCCGTCACATCATCCGCCCGCGTCGGCGCGGCTGAAAAGCTCGACACGTTCTGCGGCTGCCGAAGCTTGGCCAAACCAAAATCCAGCAACTTCACGCTGACAGCTTCGTCAGCAGAGCGCCTGGGGCCCGCGCCAGCCGCGGATGCGGCCTGGCGCGAGCGAGCGGGGGTGGGGCCCCGCGAGCACAAGAAGATGTTGCCCGGCTTCAGATCGCGGTGGGTCACACAGTGTCGATGGGCCTGAGTGAGCGCGTCGGCTATCTGGATCGCGTACTGCAGCGCTTGATCGAGCGGAAGCGGCCCGCGCTCCAGGCGCTGGGAGAGCGTCTCGCCTTCGAGCAGTTCCATGACGAGGAAGTCGGTGTCGTCGTGCCGGCCGACGTCATGAAGCGTGGCGATGTGCGGGTGGTTCAGCCCGGCAATCGTCTGTGCCTCGCGCTCGAACCGGGCGCGGGCCTCGGGCTGATTTGAGATGTGCTCCAGCAGGACTTTGATGGCGACGGTTCGATTGAGCCGCGGATCGCGCGCTTCGTACACCTCGCCCATCCCGCCGGCGCCGATGAGCCCGACGATTTCGTACGGCCCGAGCTTGTCGCCCGCGGAAAGTTGCATGAGGGTCGAGAAAGTCTACCGTAGCTCGGTCAATACCCCCTCGCAGAATCTGCGGTCGCGCAGCGCGATTGATCGCGCGGAAACCGCCATGTCCAAGTTCGGTTCCGCGCGTTCCGCCTCATTGCCGTTCGGCACGATCTTCGCTTCTCGACGATGCTAAAATGAGGACTGCATTATGTCCGTCGCGATCAGCAAGAGACGCTTCACCGCGGACGACTACCAGCGTATGGGACAGGTTGGCATTCTGTCTCAGAACGATCGCGTCGAGCTCATCGACGGCGAGGTGGTCGCGATGACGCCGATCGGTTCGCGCCACAACGCGTGCGTGGATCGCGCCAACCGCGCGCTGGTGATCGGCGTCGGCGACGGGGCGATCGTCCGGGTGCAGGGCTCGGTCCGGCTGGACCTGTATCATGAACCGGAGCCCGACCTTGTCCTCCTCCGGCCCCGGGCGGACTTTTACGCCTCGCACCTCCCGGGTCCAGACGACATCCTCCTCATCGTCGAAATCGCCGAATCCTCGATTGAGTACGACCGGGACGTGAAGGCGCGCATCTATGCGGAACTGGGAATTCAAGAGTACTGGTTGGCCGATCTCAACGCGAATCTGGTGTCTCGTTACTCCGCGCCCACGGGGGGCTCCTTTCGACGCGTGGAGCAGTATCACCGCGGCCAATCCATCGCGCCACACATGCTCCCGGAATGCGTCATCGCCGTGGACGTTCTGCTGACCGAATAACTTCCAATCATGCCGGCCGCAGGCCGGTGATTCGCGTCGAGCTCCGACCGTTCCGGATTCAGTCTCCGTCTTCCGCGTTGATCAATGGCCGACACGAATCACGATCAGTACGTCGATGTCAACCAGTCCCACGACGCACATCATCGAACGCGACAAGGGCGATGGCCGTGGCAGTCAGAAAGTCCGGGCCCAGGCCGACGGGGATGGAGCGACGCGACTCGACACTCGACAGGCGCGTCTCATCAACGAACAGGATCGCCTTCTCGGGCGTGACTTGGCCGCCGCAGGCTTCGACCCGGTACCCCTCAGTGGCAAGCCGACGGGCGTCCTGGTCTGAAATCACGTAGGCCGCTCTCGCATCTGCGAGCACGCGTCGCAGCCGGTACCAGACGCCCGCGGCGAGGTTGCGTTGGCGATAGTTCCAGCGTCGGACGGCGACTCGGGTCCTCACCTCACGCGCTCGTGCCTGCATCCTGTCGAGGGGACGGCTATGCATGGTCCTCTTCGATCCTCGAGAGCAGGCGCGTCAAGTGATCTCGAACAGACGTCGGATCGGGCATGCCTGAGCGCGCCTCCATGAGGGAGAGGACGGTCAGTCCGGAGCAGATGGCGTGACGGGACTCAGCGGACACGTCCTGCGTCAGCGCGATCAGCTCGTCGAGGTCGGCAGGCGTGGCAGTGGCCAGCATCCCCGCGACGACCAACAGATCTCGGGCGCCTTTCTCCCCAGTCCGATCGGTCAACAGCTTCTCGGCCATCAGACCAGCCGGTC
>JAHFCS010000483.1 GCA_023249395.1 Gemmatimonadota bacterium | reverse complement strand
CGCGATGTCGCCGTCTGCGTTCTGGGTGAATCGGGCACAGGAAAAGAGCTCATCGCGCGCGCAATCCACAGCGGCTCGCCGCGGCGAAGTAAGGCGTTCACCGCGATCAACTGCGGCGCACTACCGGAAAACCTGATCGAGAGCGAACTGTTCGGCCACGTGCGCGGCGCGTTCACAGGGGCCGATCGCGATCGCGCAGGGCTGATCGAGGCGAGCGACGGCGGAACGCTGTTTCTCGATGAAATCGGCGAGATGCCGCTCGAGGCGCAGGCGAAACTGCTGCGCTTTCTGCAGGAAGGAGAGTTCCGGCGAGTGGGGGACACGTCCAACCGCTCCGCCGATGTTCGCATCGTCACGGCGACGAACCGAAAGCTCGAAGCCGCCGTCGAACAGGGACGATTCCGCGAAGATCTTTACTACCGGATCGCCGGGATCGAAATCGTTCTGCCGCCGCTGCGCGAGCGCGGCATCGACGTCGTGGCACTCGCCGCGCATTTCCTCGCCGCGGAACGGGAACGGCATCGCTCCGGCCCTTCGCGATTCGCGAGCGATGTCGAAGCGATTCTGATGGCGTACTCGTGGCCCGGAAATGTTCGTGAGCTGCAGAACGCGGTGCGCGGCGCTCACGCGGTCGCGGGGGATGCGAAGGAAGTCGCACTCGAACATCTGCCGGATCGTTTGCGAAGCACTGTCGTCGGCCGTACGGCGCCGGGGTCCTACCAGGACGCTGTCGCCCGTTTCCGGCGCGACCTGATCGAACGGGCGCTCGAGGAGGCGGCGGGCAATCAGAACCGCGCGGCGGCGATGCTCAAACTCTCACGCCAGGCGCTCGCGTATCAGATCCGGGAGCTCGGCATCATGGTGGGAAAGAGGCCGTCGCGTCCCGGATTGTGACAGAGTCACTACAGGGATGTGGCGAACGCGTCTCCACGGTGTGGCTATCCGGGCGCAACAACTGCAGCTGTCTGGAGCGAGACTTAGAATTCGAATCGGGAAGGCGATGCTGTTGCGACGTTGGAGTGCCCGGATTCTCCTCTCGATCCTGCTCGCAGGATGTTCGCTGTACACCGACGTTTCGATCGCGCCCAACATCTTCAACCCGCTGCAGATCGACCGTGGGTCGGATGTGCAGTCGATGATTCGAAAGTCCGACTACCTCCGAGCCATCGAATTCAGCGAGGCGATCGAGTCGCGGTCACGTCGTTCGGTGCAGGATCTGCTGGCACTCGGGACCGCCGAACTGACGGCCGGGCGATACGACGCTGCGCGACGCCACCTGCGTGCCGCGCTCGACCTCAATCCCATGCACGACACGCTCACCCGGATCGAGTGGGCACTCTCACAGCTCGAATACCTGTCGAACAATTTCGAAGGGAGCCTCGACTGGGCGGAAGCCGCAAACTCGCACGGCCTCACCGTGAAGAAGTGGCACCTCGACTACCTCGCCGCAGTGGCGAACTTGCGCGTTTATCGCTTCTCGGGCCTGCCCTCGTCGCAGATCGCGATGAAGTACACCAAGCCGGACGTTCCGCGCATCGACGTGCGAATGAACGGGCGCAAGACGGTGAATGCGGTCATCGATTCCGGCGCCGTTCTCTCGATTGCCTCGGAACGACTCGCCACGGAGCTGCCGATCCGCAAGCTGGGCGACTTCGAAGGAACGTTCTACGGCCTGCTCGGAGAGCCGATCAACGTGCGCTTCGGGATTCTCGACTCGCTGACGCTGGGCGACATTGTCGTCGAGAACGTTCCTGTCGCCATCATGCCCGACAGCAAGATGCGGTTCCTGATGAACGGGCGGCGCGAATTCAAGATCGACTTTCTCCTCGGCGCGAACTTCCTCAAGGAGTTCCGAATCGATCTCGATTTTCCTCACGACGCCGTCACGTTTACACGGCTGACGATCAAGGATCGACTCCCGGCGGCCGACCAGAACCTCTTCCTGCAGGGATTCCGGCCGATCGTGCGCGGCACGATCAATCGCCGCGGATGGTTCGTGTTCATCCTCGACACCGGGTCGGAAATCACGTTCCTGAACGAGACGCAGCTTCGGAATCTGCCGATTGACCAGATCGCGCCTCGGATTCACGGCGCGCTGCTGCAAGGCCTTGGAGGTTCGCAGAAGCGGGGGGCCAGGGTCGATAACCTCGAGATCGGTATCGACCGATGGGCCGGCACGTTCAAATCGCTCCCGATGTACTCGTCGGACCAGCACGAAAGCGCCGCCGGAATCATCGGCGAGAATTTCCTCAAGAAGTTCCGCGTGGTGATCGATTTCGGCCGGATGCGGGTCGATCTGATCCGTGGCTCTGAGGCGGCGTTCGCGATCCCGCCGTCGGCGTTGATCGCGAAGCGGTGACGCCAGTGGGCTGCGGGCATTATCGCTGACTCGCCGAACCCTTGGTCGCCGAGCTGGAAGCTCGGCGACAGGCGGGCAGGATGCCCGCAGTCCCCTGTCAGCCGCGCCTAACTCTTCGGCTCTTCTTTGGCTTTTTTCAGTCGTTCGCGCCGGCGGGTCGCCCATCCCTCGATGGTCTTCTGAGGGACGCGGCTGAGCGCCAGAGCGTCCTGCGGAACGTCCTCGGTGATCGTCGATCCTGCGCCGACGTACGCGCCGCGCCCGACGCGAACCGGCGCGACGAGCTGCGTGTCAGAGCCGATGAAAACGCCGTCCTCGAGCACGGTCTTGTGCTTGTTCACGCCGTCGTAGTTGCAGGTGATGGTTC
>JAHFCS010000482.1 GCA_023249395.1 Gemmatimonadota bacterium | reverse complement strand
CGGAACGATGGTGCTGCTCTACGATCGGCGCTTTCGGATGGCGACCTTTGTCATGGCGCTGCTTACGATCAGCCACCCATTCACCGGCATCGAGCTGCTCGGCGTCGTCACGACGTGGGCGCTTCTCGAGATCGCGATCCTGAGGAGCGCGATCGTGCCGAAGTGGTTTCTCGCGGCGTGTGTGGCGCTCACGCTGGCGCACGTCGCTTACTATCTCGTTTTTCTGAGCACGTCACCCGAGCAGCGCGAGGTTCAGAGGCAATGGAGCGTGGCGTGGACAGTTTCGCTGTGGACTCTCTTGTTCGGCCAGCTCTTCGTCGGCGGGCTCGCGCTATGGCGCATGAGGACAAGGGAGCGCGCCGCGCAGGTTTTGAGGGAATGGCCGAACCGGCTGCTCGTCGTGTGGTTCGTCGTCGCGCTTCTCTTCGCCAAGCAGGAGCTTTTCCTTCCGGCGATGCAGCCGATCCACTTTACTCGGGGTTACCAGTGGATTCCGCTTTTCCTGCTTGGTCTTCCTGTTCTGTTGGCGATCTTCGCGCGCATCCGGGCGATGCGCTCGCCAGTGTTGCGCACGGCCGCGATCCTCGGAGTGCTGGGAATTCTCGTCTTCGACAATGCAGTGTGGTTCGCTGTGCAGGCCGCGGAGCAGACGGGGTTGAAGCGGCTCGATGGACGAAAAGGACCGCCCTTCCCCACCGGCGTCGGTCTCACCAAAGACCAGATCGGACTCTTTCACTGGATGAGCGAGCCGCCGAACCGTGGCTTCGTTGTGGTGAGCGACGATCCGTGGGTGGGATATCTGGCCACTGTGTACACACCGTTGAGGTCGTGGCGCGCGCACGATCTCACCACGCCTTACACTGTCGAGAGACAAAGAGAGATCGAGAGATTTTTCTATATGGGAGAGGTCGTCGATCGATGGAGAGGAATGCCGTTGCTGCTCGTCTTCAGGCGGGGAGATACGTGGCGTGAGAGGGTGGCTGCGTTCGGTGGTGAGGTTCCCAATCCCTCGTTCGAGAATGGAAGCTACGTAGTCGTGAGACGGACTCGATCGGCTTACGGATCGGTGAGTTTGCCGGTGAGGCGGTGAGGTGGTGAGAACTGCAACTGATTTTTTTGGAACTGCACTCGTTGCCTGAAGAGCACGGCGCAGTTGTGGTTGTAGTTAACCCAAAAAAAGAACCGTCCTCCGGGACGGTCTGGCGACGGCGATGTGATCCCCCGCTTTTCCTCACAGTCTCACCGCCTCACCGGCAAACTCGCCGATCCGTCGGCCGAGCGAGTCTATCTCAGGCGCGAAGGGCCTCGACGAACTCCTCCCCCATCTCGGCGATCTGCCACCGTCTTAACCCCGGCACGTCCTCAAGATCCTTCACCCGCTCCGGCCTCTTTCTCACTATGGCCTCTAGTCTTTCACGGGAGCAGAGAACTCCAGGATCGAGCGAAAGTCGTGTAGCAGAAGCGTCCCTCACAGCTTTGAGCTTCGAAACTCTCTCCTCGAAGTCGTCCTCACGTTCCCACTTCGCCGCCCGCGGAAAGCGCGGCAGATGCTCCTCGGCCACTTCCATTCCTCGCTGAACCGCCGAGAGAATCGCAGCGCCGCCGCGGTCGAGTATTCCGCGCGGCATTCCCTTTAGCGTCGCGAGCTGCTGGACATTGCGCGGCGCTGTCCGCGCGATGTCGAGCAGCACTTCGTTCCCCATCACCCTGAACGTCGCGCGATCGATCTCCCGTGCGACGCTGTCGCGCCACGGCACCAGCTCTCGCAATAGCGCGAGCTCGCGCCGAGTGAGGTCGCGCGCGCCCTTGATCCGGAGGAAAGTCTGCGATCCGTCGTCGGGCTCCCACTTCGTCCCCTCGAGCCTGTCGAATTCCTCTCGCGCCCAGTCGAGCCGGCCGAGCTTCTCGAGCCGCACGCGAAGCTCGTCGCGCAGGTCGAGCAGATGCCGGGTGTCCTGCGCTGCGTACTCGAGCATGCCCTGAGTGAGCGGACGCAGCGACCAGTCGGCGCGCTGGTGCTTCTTGTCGAGCTTGACGTTGAAGAACTGCTCCAGCAGCGCGGCCAGGCCAAACGATTTGATGCCGAGTAGCTGGGCCGCGATCCGCGTGTCGAAGATGTTGTTGGCGTGCCACCCGTAATCCTGGTGCAGGAGCCGCAGGTCGTAGTCGGCGTCGTGGAAGACGACTTCCACCGCGGGATCCTCGAGAATTTTTCCGAAACGCGCGGGAGCGCCGATCGGAATGGGATCGATAATCGCGCTTCTCTCACGCGTCGTGATCTGGAGGAGATAGATTCGGTCGATGAACCGATGGAAGCTCGCGCCCTCGGTGTCGAGGGCGATCTCGCGCACTCCCGCTATGTCGTCGAGAAAGAGCTCGACCTGCTCGGGCGTGTCGATGTACAACAGCATTTCCTGGTCTGACGCCTTCATCCAGCCAATCTAGCGAATACGATGATTCCTCTCTACGAGCGCTTTCCTGCGCTCCGCGAGCTGCCGCGCGCTGAGCTCTGCATCACCACTGGTGTGTCGCCGGTCGAGCGCATCACGGGCATCGCCGGCGCGGACGATCTCTGGATCAAGCGCGACGATCTCAACGCACCCTTCGGCGGCGGGAACAAGGTTCGCGCACTGGAGTTCCTGCTCGGGAATGTCCGCGCCGGAGACACGGTGCTCACTCTTGGCGGCGCTGGATCGACACACGTCCTCTCCACCGCGATCCACGCCCG
>JAHFCS010000481.1 GCA_023249395.1 Gemmatimonadota bacterium | reverse complement strand
CGGCGCAGCGCCGGCCGGAGGACGAGGCCGCGCCGGTGGTTTCCCCGCCGGTCCGCAGCTGACGCCGGCGTACGCGGAGAAGCGGCGCGCGAATCTCGCGAAGGGCTCCGAAGACGCGCAGACCGCCAACTGTCTGCCGCCCGGCATGCCCGGCATCATGGGCCAGCCCTATCCGATGGAATTCCTGATGACGCCGGGTCTCGTGACGATCGTCATCGAAGCGTATTCACAGGTGCGGCACATCTACACGGACGGCCGTCCGCTGCCTGAGGATCCGGATCAGAAGTTCTTCGGCACGTCGATCGGCCACTGGGACAACGGCACGCTCGTGGCCGAGACGATCGGATTCTCGCCGGCGACCGACCTCGATCGCGGCACGCCGCACAGCGACAAGATGAAGATCGTCGAGCGCTTCAAGCTCGCCGATGCGGACACGATGTCGATCGAGACGACGATCACCGAGCCCGACGCGCTGGCCGCGCCATACACGACGAACCGGAATCTGCGGCGTCATCGGGCCTGTACCATCGCCGAATACATTTGCGAAGAGAACAACCGGAACTTCGTCGACCAGAACGGCAAGGCCGGCATCAACATTAACAAGTAGAGCGGTCCTTTCAGGGCCGCGGCAGGTGCATATGAACATTCGCCGATTTGGTGGTTTCGTGATCGCGGGTCTGGTGATTGGCGGATCGGCGCTCTCCGCGCACCATTCGTTCGCCGTGTTCGACATGACGGCGGAGAAGACGATCACCGGCGTCGTCAGCAAGTTCGAGTGGACCAACCCCCACACGTTCATCTTCGTAGACGTGCCGAACGACAAGGGCGTCGTCGAAAGCTGGGCGATCGAGGGAATGAGCCCGAACTATCTCGGCCGGCGTGGATGGTCAAAAACTTCAGTCAAGCCGGGCGAGAAGATCACGGTGTCGGTGCGGCCGCTCAAGGAAGGGAAACCCGGAGGGATGTTTATCCGGGCGCAGATTGGCGACCGGACGCTGATGCCGACCGGGGCGCCGACCGACGAGCGGTAAACCGGTAATACAGACGCACGCCGAGGAGAATCGCGACGATCGCCGCGTACGTCTGCGGCCGCGTGAGATCGGCCTTCACCAGCCACCAGTAGTGGACGACGCCGGCGATCGCCGTCACGTAGACCAGGCGGTGCAGCAGCGCCCACTTCTTCCCGCCCATCCGCCGGATCCAGCCCTTCGTTGAGGTGATCGCGAGCGGCACCATCAACACGAACGCGATGAATCCCACCGTGATGTACGGCCGCTTCACGATGTCGTCCACAATCGATTTCGTAAGGCTCTTCATCGTCGCCAGCGAGAAATAGCCGCCGGGATAATCGACCAGGCCTGCAAATCGATCGAGCACCACGTACGTCACGAAGTGCAGCGTGCCGTAGAAGAACGCGAAGAGGCCCATCATCCGGCGGAACGCGGAGACGAGGTTCACGCCCGTGACTTTGCGGAGCGGCGTGAGCAGCAGCGTGATGCAGATGAAGCGGAGCGTCCACACTCCGACTTCGTTCCGGTAGGTGGCGAGCGGATCGGCGCTGAGCTGGCCGGAATAGGCCGCCCATGACAGATAGGCCGCAGGCGCGAGGCTCGCCAGGAAGACGAGCGGCTTAACGACGAAGCGCGTGATCTTCAGAAGTATTTCTTGAGATCGAGTTTCGAGTACATGCCCGCCACCTGATCACCGTACCCGTTGAACATCAGGGTCTTCCGCCGGAAGAACTCGCCGATGCGGCGCTCGGTCGCCTGGGTCCAGCGCGGGTGATCGACTTCAGGGTTCACGTTCGCGTAGAACCCGTACTCGCGCGGCGCCTGCCGCTGCCACGTGTTGAGCGGCTCCTTCGTCACGAACTCGATCTTATTGATCGACTTCACGTGCTTGAAGCCGTACTTCCACGGCACCGCGAGCCGGATCGGCGCGCCGTCCTGGTTCGGCAGCATCTCGCCGTAGAGGCCGACGACGAGAATCGTGAGCGGGTGCATGGCTTCGTCCATGCGCAGGCCTTCGACGTACGGCCAGTCGAGGACCTCGGACTGTATGCCCGGCATCTGCTTCCGGTCCATCGCCGTGTAGAACTTGATGTGCGTGGCCTTCGAGGTCGGCTCCATCCGCTTGATGAAGTTCGCGAGCGGGATGCCGTTCCACGGAATGACCATCGACCACGCTTCGACGCAGCGGTGGCGGTAGACGCGTTCTTCGATCGTCTCGCCCTTGAGGATGTCGTCGATCGAGTACTTGCCCTTCTTGGCGCACTCGCCCGCGACTTCGACCATCCAGCCGTCGGTCTTGAAGTTTCTCGCGTTCTCGGCGGGCGCGTCCTTGTCGAGGCCGAACTAGTAGTAGTTGTTGTAGGTGGTGATCTGCTCCCACGTGTTCTTCAGCTCGCCGTTCGTGTTGCTGAACGCGGGATTGGGTTTGACGTTCGGCCACTTCTTGCCGTGCATGGCCGGCTGCACCGCGTGAAGCACCGCGGCGCCCTTGGTGAGGACGCCGACGCTGACGGCGGCGCCACCCACCATGCCCGCGGCCTTGATGAACTCGCGGCGCGTCTGGTAGAGCTTCTGAGGCGTGATCTCCGAACTGCGGATGTCTGCAGGCTTCTTGATCAACATGGGTGTAGTTTACCGCCTTATTTGACGTCTCTCCACGGCTTGCCGTCCCCGGCCTGCCGGGCGAAGCACGCCAGCGCTCGTGTGTGCGCATTGCTCAAGG
>JAHFCS010000480.1 GCA_023249395.1 Gemmatimonadota bacterium | reverse complement strand
CCATGCCTGGGCGCACGACCACTACTGCCGCAACCTCCTCGCCCAGCGATGCATCGGGCGCCGGAAAGGTGAGCGCCTGCTCGACTGCCGGATGCGCCATGAGCGCGTTGTCCACCTCCAGTGGCGAGATTTTCTCGCCGCCGCGATTGATCAATTCTTTCAGGCGTCCGAGGATCGTGAGATATCCGTCGTCGTCGAGGACCCCTTCGTCGCCGGTCCGAAGCCAGCCGTCCGTAAACGCGGCGCCGTTTGCCTTCGGGTTTCTCGCGTACCCTGATGTCACGTTCGGACCACGGACGGCGATCTCGCCGCGCGCACCAGCGGGAAGCGGCTGTCCGTCCGCATCCAGCACCGTGATTACCGGACCGGCCGCGCGGCCCACCGTGCCTGCCTTCCGTACGCCTGGCGGGAATGGATTGCTGGCCATCTGATGCGCGGCCTCGGTCATGCCATACGCTTCAATCACCGGAACACCAAAGGTCTGCTCGAGCTCGTCGAGAGTCGCGCGCGGAAGAGCGGCCGACGACGAGCGGATGAAACGCAGCGCCCCCGACGAGATCGTTGCGCTGTGCGCCGCAGCACGGGACACAACCGAGCGGTGCATCGTCGGCACCGCCGTGTACCAGGTCGGCCGAAACTCGGCCAGCCAGTCGAAGAAGTTTGCGCCGACGAAACCGGGCGTGCATACGACGCTTCCGCCTGCCTCGAGCGACGATAGCAACGCAGCGACGAGCCCGTGGATGTGGAAGAGTGGCATCACGTTCAGGCAGCGATCCGCTGGAGTCAGCTCGAGTGTCGCGCCGATGTGGCGCGCCGACGCGCGGAGATTGGCGTGCGTGAGCGGGACGATCTTGGGGCGCGATGTCGTCCCCGATGTATGCAGCACAAGCGCAACGTCGTCTTCGCGAGGAGCTTCGATCTCAGCCTGGACATCGGTGGCGGGCTCGCCTTCGAGCGAGAACAGGCCCGCAGGATCATGCAAGCTCCATGCGAGCTCGATGATCGGGATCCCGGTGCGATGAGCCACGTCACGGGCCGGCGAGTCGAGGGATGAGGCGATCACCAAGGCTTTCGCCGGGAGGTCAGCGAGATAGAATGCGAACTCGTCCGCCTGGTACGCAGGATTGAGCGGCGCGCAGAGGGCCGTCGCGCTTACGGAGAGAAACGCCGTAGCCATCTCCGGTCCATTCGGAAGGACGACGGCGACGATGTCGCCTCGCTCGATGCCGCGCCGCGTGAGGCTGGCTGCGGTTCCGGCGACGTGCGCAAGCAGCGTCCCGTAATCGAGTGACGTTCGCTCGGGCGCGTGCAGAGCGTGGGTCGTCGACATGGACCGTGCACGTTCTAGCAGGATCTGCGGAACGCTCATCCGCGCACGACGCGTTGAGCCACCCTCAAGCCATCCCTACCTGCCTACCGGCGGTCGACGATAGATCCGCGCTCAGTCATAGGGAGCTTCCGGAATGACGACGCGCGCAGGTTCAGGAGGAAGTGCAGCGGCGACCGAATCCGGACGGTTGCGTCGCCGCACGTAGGCGTTTCCCGCGACGAACAGGCCGGTAAGGCAGTAGGCAATGGCCGGCAAACCGAACATCACTCCGACATCCACATACGCGAGCGCGACGGAGATCGCTCCAGCCACGACGAAGCTGAGATAGTGGATGCCGTCCGAAACGGCATCGTACGTCTCGATCTCGCTCAGACCAAGGGTTCCCGCGTTCCGGGCGGCGTGCAGATAGAGGGTGGCGATGCAAAAGAAAACCAGCATCCAGCCAAGCCCGTAGATCACGAAGAGGCTTCTGAGCTGGTCCGGCGTGACGGGAACGGCAAGGTCGCCGTTCATGACAGCCGACACAAGAGATCCGGCGATGAGCCGGACGGGATACGCGTAGCCCAGGATGGTAAAAAGAAACACACCGTTCACGGCGATCGTGAACTTGTCGGAGAGCGGATAACGCCGAAAGAGATTCTTGTGGGCGACCCAGATCAGCAGGAGGGCCGTGAAGGTGAGAGCGAAGGGGATGAATCCGTAAAGACTGTTGATCAGGTCGTCATAGCTCTTGGGCACGTCGAGGCTGAGGATGAGGAGCACACCGACGAAAGCGATTGTCGCATCGCTGAACGCCTCCAGCCGACTGGCTTCTCCACGGCGCTGAAAAATCACGGGCGGGTCCCCGACCTGGACTCCTCCGGGGAAACCTGGATCTTATCGGTCACATCCATGTCCAGCGCCTCCATTTGCCGACAACAGCTTATACGCACAACTCGTGACAACCGCTCGCCTCGCTTTGCTGACAACGATAGAGAGCGAACGGGTTCATCGCAACGTGGGCGACCCGGCATGCGAAAGGGGGGACTCGAACCCCCACGGATTTCTCCACTGGATCCTAAGTGCAAAGACGGCCCGAGAATCGGCGATCTCTCGCACGTATTGAAGTGTACTGTAGCGTCTCAGGGTGGACCGAATCGCACCCAGACTACGACGAAAAATACGACGAAGGTACAGTCCCAGAGGCGGGTGAGCGAGGGCGCACGAGTGCTTATCGGCAAGCTCAACTTACGCAGAAGGCCGCCCGCTCGGCTCTTGTCACCTCGTGGATATCTTCTCGCGGCGGGCACTACCATACTACTGCTGGTCACGCTGCGCTTTCAGGCGCTTTGACACCTCGCATCCACGCGAATGAGAACTGCGGCAGCGCGCGAGCGCTGCCGCAGCCATACTGGTTCAAGAAAATCGATCCTACGGACAG
>JAHFCS010000479.1 GCA_023249395.1 Gemmatimonadota bacterium | reverse complement strand
TCACAGCATTACGGTCCACTCTGGGTGCAGCACGATGCGCCCTGGCATCTCTTCCTCCACACCGAGGACAGCATGCGGCGCGCTGCCGCTCAGGCGCAGCTGGCGATCGCCGAAGTGGTGTACGACTCATCCGAGGTTCAGATTTGGGGGAGTGAGCTGTATCGACGGGACATCTCGCTTCTCTCGATCCCGCGCGGCGTCTATGGGAATCCACTTCGACGACTGCTGTCGCCGACGTTCGTTCGCTATCGCGCGAAGACCCGGCAGCTAAATCGCCGGAAGCAGGGGGATCAGGCCGCGTTTTACCTGCGGCCGATTTACTGATCGCCGAAGAGCTACTTCGCCCGGCGCAGCGAGAACCTAGGGGACCGGGCCGAGATCAGCTCGGCCACGGCCTTTGCGATCGATGCCGCGTCCATTCCATATTCTCGGCGGAGATACTCCTGGCTGCCGACTTTCGACGAGAAGCCCGCGCGCAGCCCGACGCGACGGAAGAACTGCGGCGTCACTCCCGCCTCAAGACAAGTCTCCGCCACCAGGCTCCCCAGCCCGCCATCGATCGTGTGCTCTTCGACGGTCACGATGCCACCGGTTTCCTTGCAGGCGCGAATAATGGCGTCGGTATCGAATGGCTTGATGGTGTGAACGCTCAACACGCGGCAGGCGATACCCTGTTCGACGAGGTAGTCTGCAGCTTCGAGCGCCGCCCCGAGGATGCCGCCCGTGGCCGCAAGCGTGATGTCTGCGCCCTCGCGCACCTTCCGCGCCTTTCCGATCGAGAAGACTTCTCCAGCGCGGGCCGTCGCGGGCGCCGACGACTTGTCGAGCCGCAGATAGCAGGTGCCCTTTGTCTCCACGAGCTGCCTCGTAGCCTCACGGGTCTCCCACTGGTCGCCCGGCGCAACGACAGTCATGTCGGGCAGAGAGCGCATTATCGACAGATCCTCCGTCGCGTGATGCGAGATGCCAAGCGGTCCGTAGCTGAATCCGCCTCCGACGGCAACGACCTTTACGTTGGCGCTGTGATAGCAGGCGTCGTTGCGGATCTGCTCGAGACAACGGAGCGTCGAGAAGTTTCCGATCGAATAGGTGAAAACGATCCGCCCATCCAGCGCGAGACCGGTGGCGAGTCCGATCATGTTCTGTTCGGCGATGCCGACGTTGAGGTACTGCTTCGGAAAATCAGCCGCATACCCGTCGAGAACGCGGAAGCCGAGATCGGCGGTCATCAGGAAGATTCGCGGATCGGAGCGAGCAAGCTCTGAGAGCTGTCGTACGAAATTGTCTCTCATTCGTCGGAGATGAGCTCGTTGAGCGCCTCGTCGTACTCCGATCCGCGCGGCGTCCGGTAGTGCCAGAGCACGCTCCGCTCCATGAACGACACGCCCTTGCCCTTGACCGTGTGGGCAAGGACACATGTCGGCTTTCCCACCGTCTTGGGCAATCCCGACAGATGCGTGTACAGCTCGTTGTGATCGTGGCCATCAACTTCGATCACGGACCACCCGAACGCTCTCCACTTGTCGGCGAACGGCTCGAGCGCCAGCGTTTCCGCCACCGGCCCCAGGCTCTGGATCTTGTTGTAGTCCACGATCGCAACGAGGTTGTCGAGACGATGGTGGGAAGAGAACATCACGGCCTCCCACGTCGAGCCTTCGTCACACTCTCCGTCACTCAACAGAACGAATACTCTTCGGCTCGCATCGTCGAGCTTGGCACCATATGCCATTCCGGCCCCGACGGGCAGGCCATGTCCGAGCGATCAGGTGGAAAGCTCGACACCGGGGACGCCCTTGTGGCTGACGTGTCCGCTCAGGACCGAGCCGTCGGCGCAGTGCTTCTCCAGCCACTCGATGGGGAAGAAGCCGCTTTCGGCGAGCGCGGCATATATGCCCGCACCAGCGTGACCCTTGCTGAGAATGAAGCGGTCGCGGTTGGGCTGATTCGGATTGCGTGGATCGATCCGCATGATCCCGCCGTACAGGACGGCCACGATGTCGGCCATAGACAGCACCGATCCCACATGTGAGCTGCCGCCGAGGTTGGTCATGCGCACCGCATGTCTCCGGATGCGCTTGGCCAGCTCCTCGGTGGCGGTTCGCTGCGCGATCCGCTTCTTTGGCTGCTGCTGTGCGGCCGCCGACGAGTGATCCATCAGGCCGCCATTGCGTAAAAGTCGCGGATCACTTCCGCGATGTATCCGACTTCGTCGTCTGTCACCGTCATGTTCATTGGAAGCATGAGGCAGCGCTCGAAAAGCCGTTCAGTAGCGGGGAGCACGACGTCGAATCCCAGAGCCTTGAACTTGTGGACCGGAGTTCCGCCCCATTGCAGTATCGTGCCGACTCCATTTTCGGCCAGATATTCGCGGAGCTCGTCCCTGCGGTCGGCAGCGATCTCGTAGTTCTGGAAAACGTCGAAGTGATCGGGATCGGAATCCGGCCCCGGTGGCAGCTCGATCTCCGGAACACCGGAAAGTAGCTCGTCATAAAGGCGAGCGATACTGCGGCGTCTGGAGATGATCGCGTCGTAGTCCCTGAATTGAGCATGCAGTATCGCGGCGTGCATGTTGTCGAGCCGCGAGTTGAAGCCCCACATCTCAACCTCGCCCTCGTCGTTTCGGCCGTGATCGCGCAGGAGCTTGATACGGCGCGCTACCTCGGGGTCGCTCGTGACGACTGCGCCGCCGTCACCGAAACATCCCAGGATCTTTGCCGGGTAGAAGCTGAACGCGGCGGCGATTCCGAACGA
>JAHFCS010000478.1 GCA_023249395.1 Gemmatimonadota bacterium | reverse complement strand
GCGAAGGGCGCGAAGAAGGCCAGCAGCTTGGTCAGGAAGAAACGCATCGTCAGAATCGGAAGTAGATGAACTGCTGTTCGCCGTACCAGCCGAGCACCGCAATCGCGATGCCGGTCGCGTAGTAGAGCGCCCACCGAGGCGCCATCGGCAGCCGCGCGAGGAGCATCGAAACGCTCTCCTTCGCTCGATTCGCCCGGCGGTCAACCACGGCCAGAACAATCACGCCGGCAAACGCCACGACGAGCTTGTACCAGTCGAGATCCGCACGATCAAACGCACGCAGCACTTCTACGGGGCGGAGGAAGGCGCCGAAATCGCGTCCCAATCCGGCGATCACACGAAGCGCCTCCGCCACATTGCTCGCCCGAAAAAAGATCCACGAGAAGCAGATGAGCGTGAAGGTGACCGCCAGCCGCACCAGCGACGTACCCCGGTTCGCTCCGCCGATCCGCTCCAGCACGAGATAGCAGCCGTTCAATGCGCCCCAAATGACGTATGTCCAGCTCGCACCGTGCCAGAGGCCGCTGATCATGAACGTCGTCATCAGGTTGATGGTCGTGCGCACCGCGCCAAGGCGGTTCCCGCCGAGCGGGATGTAGAGGTAGTCGCGAAACCAAGACGACAGCGAGATGTGCCAGCGGGACCAGAACTCGCTCACGCTGCGCGACAAGTACGGCTGCCGGAAGTTGTTCATGAGCTCGATGCCCATCACGCGAGCAGCTCCGATGGCGATGTCCGAGTATCCCGAGAAGTCCGCGTAGATCTGGAATGCGAAGGCCACCGAGGCCAGCATTAACACCGGACCGGGCCAGGCCTCCGGATTCGCGTAGACCACGTCGACAATGTGCGCGAGCCGGTCCGCCACGACCGTCTTCTTGAAAAAGCCCCACAGCATCAAGCGCAGCCCGTCCGTGACTCGAGCGGCGTCGAACCGGTGCTCCTCCCGCAACTGGTGGATGATGTGCTGCGGGCGCTCGATCGGACCTGCCACCAGTTGCGGATAGAACAGGACGTAAAGTGCGTAGACCGCGAAGTTCCGCTCCGCGGGAACGTTCCCGCGATAGACCTCGATCGTATAGCTCATCGCCTGGAACGTGTGGAAGGAGAGCCCGATAGGAAGGATGATCTCCAAATGGCCGGCAGAGAACGGCAAGTCGAACACACCCGCCAGCGCGTTGGCGTTGTCGATGAAGAAGTTGCAGTACTTGAAGACGGCGAGCGCGCCGATGTTAGCGACGAGGCTGCTGATGAGCCAAGCTTTGCGCCGCCTCCCGGCGGCCTTCTCAATCATCCTCCCTGCGATGTAGTCGACGATGATCGTCCCGTAGATGATGAGGACGTACTTTGGGATAAACGCCATGTAGAAGACACTGCTCGCCACGAGGAGCAGCGCCCAGCGCGCGCGCAGCGGGATCGCAAAGTACGCGATCGTGACGACCGGGAAGAAGATCAGAAATTCGACGCTGTTGAAGAGCATGGATGCTCAACGACCCCGGAGCGAGTGCGCCCGCGCCCTCACTCGAGTCGTCCGTTATCGTAGTCGGACTTCGCGCGCTCGTAGTCCTCGAGCCGCCCGATGTCCAACCAGTACTCTCGGATCGGGAAGCTGGCGACGCACCCGCCGCCAGCGAGGACCGTGTCGATGATCTGCGGCATGTCGATGCGAACGCCGGTGGGGATGCTCCGCTGCACCGACGGCTCGATCAGATAGATGCCCGCGTTCACGAGGAAGCTCAAGGTCGGCTTCTCGCGCAGCGCGCGTACGTCGGCACCTTCGGCCTCGACGACGCCGTAGGGAATACGCACTTCGTAGTTCCGCACGGCGATCGTCACCGCGGCGCGCTGCTCGCGGTGGAACGATACCAGCGCCCGGTAATCGATGCGGGTGAGGATGTCGCCGTTGACCACGAGCAGCGGCCGATTGTCGGTCTCAACCAGGCTCAAAGCTCCGCCGGTCCCAAGCGGCTTGGACTCGGTCACGTAGCGAACATCCACGCCGAACGCACTCCCGTCACCGAAGTGCGACTCGATCTGCTCGGACTGGTAGTGCGTGGTTAGGCTGACGTTGCGGATGCCCGCTGCCGCGAGGTCCGACACGATCCGCTCGAGCAGCGGCTTCCCGCCGATGTGCAACATCGGTTTCGGCGTCGCATCAGTAAGCGGCCGTAGACGCATTCCGAACCCTCCCGCCATGACGATGGCCTGAACTCCGTCGTCATCGTCCTCTAGGTCCGCACGCAGGAGCAAGCCTACCAGCGCGCCAGCGCGGTCGACCAGGGGAAGGTGATTCACCGACGACTCAGGGCTCCGCATCAGCGTGCGCAACGCGTCACGGTTGTTCGTCGGATCCGCGATGATTGGAGTTCGGTTGGCCGAATCCAGCGCTGGACCGTCGAGCCCCTGCCCGCGCAAGATCCAGCGGCGAACGTCGCCGTCCGTGAGGATCGCCGCCAGCCCATTGGCCGGACCAACGAGGAGCGCCACTCCGAAACCGGCGCGATCGAGGACCTGGACTGCCTCCCGCAGCGACACGTTGCGCGGGACGGCGCACAGCTTCGCCCGCTCTGTGCAGCGCCGTTGCTCTTCCAGGGAAAGGCTCATACGTGTGCGACCGCCCCGACGTCGGCCCACTCGAGCTCTTCGTCAGGCGCCAGCGGCCGCTGCAGCACGCGGCCGAGAACGTAACGCAGCTCGTCCGGTCCGATTCCGTTCCCGGGGCGCTTGAACTCGAGATCGCTCTCGCGGAGGACCG
>JAHFCS010000477.1 GCA_023249395.1 Gemmatimonadota bacterium | reverse complement strand
TCGCTGCAACGCCAGCGTCAATTTCCGCCGGCGCAAGCTCGACGCTTTCCGTGGTCGCCACGGGAAGCAGCCTCGGCTATCAGTGGTTCATTGGTGCATCCGGCGATACGACCAACCCGGTCAGCGGCGGCGGCAGCGCATCGATCACTGTCTCGCCCGCCGCAACGACGACCTACTGGGTTCGCGTGTCGAGCGGATGCGGGGCGCAGCCAGCCAGCAGCACGGCCGTTACCGTGACCGTGACGACAGCCTGCACCCTACCTGGTCTCACGCAGCCGACGAATCTGACGATCATCGTCCTGCAGCAGAGCGCGACGATCACGATCGTCGCGACCGGCACCGCACCGCTCCACTACCAGTGGTACCTCGGTGGCGTTGGCGATACGAGCCATCCGGTCGGCACGGACTCGCCGACGTTCAACAGTGGACCGCTCACGGCGACGACCGGTTACTGGGTGACTGTCTCCAACGCCTGCGGACAGGCAAGCAGTAACACGATCCTGATCAGCGTGGTGCCACCCGGCCGCCGGCGTGCGATGCGGCATTAGCGCGCATTACTCACACCCGCTCGCAGGGGCGCGCAGCAGCGCGCCCCTATGGAGCTTGGACATTCCGGCGTCAGAGACAGGCGGCGCGAGGGATGCACGGCGGAGGCGTGCTGGCGAGTTTGGACATTGCGGCGGTCAGGCATAGGCGGCGCGACGAAGGATTGAGGAGCTGGCTCGAAGATCCAGCTTCGGCGGCGCGGAGCGCCACAAGATCAAAGCCCACCGCGTCAGCGCCATGCCTTGACTTAAGCCGAAGTTCCCACCCGAAACCGGTTGATTTTCGGCCGTAACAGATTGACTTGATTCAGGCAAGCGTTTGGGTGTCTTCTTCATTATGTTCCCATGTGATATGCAGATTGTGCTTGCGATCGAAATGATATGACGATAATGTAGTTCCCATGTACATCGAGCGCGTGCCCAACCGCGGCTCTCGCCCCACGATTCTGCTCCGTGAGGGACGTCGTGAAGGGCATCGCGTGATCAAGCGAACCTTGGCCAATCTGTCCGATTGGCCTGAAGAGCGTATCCAGACGTTGCGCCGCTTGCTGGCCGATGAGCACCTGGTCGGCGTCGATGAACTGGTGAGCATCGAGCGCTCCCTCCCCCACGGTCATGCCGAGGCGATCCTGGGCACGATCCGCAAGATCGGTCTCGATTCTCTGATCGCCTCCAAGCGATCGCGCGAGCGGGACCTGGTACTGGCCATGATCGCCGAGCGTCTCATTGCTCCGGCGTCCAAGCTCGGCACGACCCGTCTGTGGAAGAACACTACCCTCGGCGAGGATCTCGGTGTGACCGATGCCGAGGTCGACGAGCTCTATGCGGCTCTCGACTGGCTCCTGGATCGCCAAGAGCGCATCGAGCGCAAGCTCGCCCATCAACATCTGCGCGAGGGAGCGCGGGTGTTGTACGACGTGAGCAGCAGCTTCTATTACGGCCGCCGCTGCACACTCGCTCGTTTTGGACACGATCGCGACGGCAAGAAGGGACTGCCGATCATTGTCTACGGCATGCTCACCGATGACGAAGGCCGTCCCGTTGCCGTCGGCGTCTATCCGGGGAACACCGCGGATCCAAAGACCGTCCCGGATCAGGTTCGCAGTCTGCGTGATCGGTTTGGACTCTCACGGGTGACTCTGGTGGGCGATCGCGGGATGTTGACCGACGCCCAGATCGAAGTTCTGCGTGACTATCCAGGGTTGAGCTGGATCTCCTGTCTTCGCTCGCCTGCCATTCGGTCTCTGGTTGAACAGAAGCATCTGCAGATGTCGCTGCTCGACCACACTCGTTTGGCAGAACTCCACGTTCCTGAATATCCCGGCGAACGTCTGATTGCATGCTACAACCCACTCCTGGCCGAAGAGCGCGCACGCAAACGGGAAGAGTTGCTTGTCATGACCGCGCGGGATCTCGAGAAGATCCAGCGCGACATCCAGCGTCGCACCCGAACACCCTTGACGAAAGCGGACATCGGTGTGCGGGTTGGACGCGTGCTCTTTCATTACAAGATGGGTAAGCACTTTGCTCTGAAGATCGAGGATGGAGCGCTGTCGTGGCAACGTCGCAAGGACCAGATCGAAGGCGAAGCGGCGCTTGACGGACTCTATGTGATTCGCACCAGCGAGCCGGCCGAGCAGCTCTCTGCCGAAGATGCCGTTCGAACCTACAAGTCGCTCGCACACGTCGAACGAGTGTTTCGCTCGCTCAAAGGGTCCGGGCTCCGCATTCGCCCGATCTTTCATCGGGCTGAGCGCCGTGTCCGTGCTCATGTCTTCTTATGCATGCTCTCGTACTACCTCGAATGGCACATGCGCCAGGCTCTGGCTCCGCTGCTCTTCGCAGATGAGCAACTCCCTACGCTTCGGCGCCAGCGACCGCCGCTCGATCCTGCCACTCCATCGATCTCGGCTCTGCGCAAAAAGGCATCGCGCGTCGACGACCACGGCCTGCCCATCCACAGCTTTCAAACCTTGCTGGCCGAACTCGGCTCACGCTGCCGCCTGGTCTGCTCCCTTCCCGCTCAGCCTGCGACCTTCACCCAACTCACCAGTCCCACACCCACCCAGCAACGGGCACTCGAACTTCTCGCTCTTGTTCCCACGTCGCGGAACGACCGTTGACCCCTATCCCGAACAAATTACGGAGAGTTGCGCCTGAACAGCGCTCGAACTTCGGCTTAAACTTGCGAGCCAACCGCGTTAGATCC
>JAHFCS010000038.1 GCA_023249395.1 Gemmatimonadota bacterium | reverse complement strand
ATCCGTTCGGCGTCCGCGGATACTCACTCGCGGCGCGGACCGGCTCGTTCAGCGCCTGGAACGCGACGATCGAGGGTGCGCTCGAGCGCGACGAACCACTCGCGATCCATGCGAGGCCCGCGTCCGGACGGTACGAGCCGACGATCGCGGCGTTGAATGACAGAGAGCGGCGCGCGACGCTCATTCTCGATCGCCCAACCCGCCTCACGGTTCTGGGCATCGAGGCGCAGCTCAGGCTCGAGGGCGATGCGATCGGGTACCGGCCTCTCGATGCGGCGACCTACAGCTTCATGACTCGCCTGTCGGCGCGCGGAACTTTCGAGCGACCGATTGGGAACAGCCGGATAGTAGCGCGCTCGCTCTTTGCCGCGGCCATGGGTGACGACTCGCTTCCGGCGCAGCATCTCGTCTTCCTCGGCGGGCCGACGACCGGTCCCGGGTACGATTTCCATCAGTTCGCCGGGAAGACAGGAGCGAGCCAGCGGCTCGAGCTCCGAGTGCCGGCGCCATTCCCGTCGTTCAGGCTCGGACGTTACGGGCGGACGCCGGCGAGCATTACCCTCGCGCCGTTCGTTAATACGATCTGGATCAACCGGCGGGCGACAGTACGGGCGGTGGCACCTAATACAGCAGGCTTCGGTGTCCTGAGGCCGCGCGACTATGTGCCTCCGCCGGTCCCTCGACTTCACGGGGGCTGGTTTCCGTCGGTGGGACTCGGCGTTCTGTCGGTCTTCGACGTGCTGAGGCTCGACGTGGGCCGCGGGCTCCGTTACGGGCGGTGGACATTCTCGGTGGATGTCGGGAGAGAATTCTGGGGGATTCTCTAGGACAGTTCTACGCAGGCCAAGCGTGTTTTACCACGGAGAACACGGAGGACGCGGAGTAAAAAGAAAGGGGAAAAACGGGGACAGCAAACCTGGCCCGATTGGCGGTGTTGTTCCCCTGGTCGGCCTCCGCGTTCTCCGCGTTCTCCGTGGTAACAAACGCTGGTCGATCCCAATCGCAGCAATCCGATTCCATCGGTACTGCAATGATCCCTTGGCGACCGCGGGTGGCGCCCACCTTTCGTCGATGACGACGGTTAGCGGTCCGCGCGATCAGTGGTTGCTCTCAATTCTCGAGGAGCTCCTCCCCCTCGATTCGATCGCGACCATTGAATCCAGGGTTGCCGGTAGCTACTGGGAAGCGGCGGTTTCCGCCGGTCTCGTGACCGATGAACAGCTCCTCTCGATCGTCTCGCGGCGGGCGCATATGCGAATCGCCGAAGACCTGTTCGTCAGTCCCGCCGCGACGGACGTTGTTCCCGAGGTGCTCGCCCGGCGCTACAGGATTCTTCCGCTCGATGCTTCGTCATCGCGTCTCGAGATCGCCACCGCCAATCCCTACGACGCCGACTGCGAGCGAACGCTCGGATTCTAGTCGGGCCGGACCGTTGGGATATCGCTAGCGCCGCCGCTCACAATCGCCGAGCGAATCGAGGAGGCGTACGGAGAGTCGCGCCGGATCAGCCGGTGGTCGATCGAGCGTGCTTCGGATCTCCGAGCGGACGGAACTGCGGCGTCCGCAATGGAGATGCCCCCGGCTTCCTCCGAGCGCGCCGGAACGCTACCTCTCCCGGCGGGCGAACCGATCGTGCGTCTCGTGGACAGAATCGTCGCCGGCGGTATCGCCGAGCGCGCGAGCGACATTCATCTCGAGCCGTCAGAGCATGGAACTGCGGTTCGATATCGAATAGATGGTCTCCTTCGCGACGTGATGGTGCTGCCGAAGAATGTCGGCGTGCCGCTCGTTTCCCGCGTCAAGATCATTGCGCGAATGGACATCGCCGATCGGCTGCGTCCGCAGGGCGGACATGCGACGGTTACCGTCGATGGCGCCCGGATCGATCTGCGAGTCTCGACGCTCCCGGCATCGCACGGTGAAAAGGTCGTTATCAGGATTCTCGACACGCGATCGGCGGTGCGATCCCTCGAGGCGCTCGGACTCGACGCCGTCGATGCGCCCAGAATGCGCCGCCTCCTGGAAGTCCGCGAGGGCCTTGTGCTGGTGACGGGGCCTACCGGCTCGGGAAAGACAACCACTCTCTACGCGGCATTGCTCGAAATAAAGCGTCGCGGCGTGAACGTCATCACCGTCGAAGATCCGGTCGAATATCGAATTCCTGGAATCGTGCAGGTGCAGATCAATGAGAAAGCGGGACTCACATTCGCGTCGGCACTGCGATCTATTCTGAGACAGGATCCGGACGTCGTATTGATCGGCGAGATTCGCGACCGCGAGACGGCTGCGATCGCGATCCAAGCTGCGCTCACGGGGCACCTCGTGTTCGCGACACTTCACACCAACGATGCGTGCAGCTCCATCACCCGCCTCACCGACCTCGGCGTTGACGCGGCGAAGCTCGCCGGCGCGGTCAAGGGAATCGTCGCACAGCGGTTGATTCGGAGGCTGTGCAGCGACTGCAAGGTAGTCGCCAACGCGGGTGCACCGATGCGAATCCGTGCGTCGGTTCCCGGCGACGCGATGGTTTACGCACCGGCGGGCTGCGACCGGTGTGCGATGACGGGCTATCGCGGTCGCCTCGCCGTCACAGAGATCGTCATCGCGGACGCCGAGCTCGAGCGGGCGATCGCCGCAAACTCGCATCTCGATGCGCTCAACGCAGCGACGCGCCGCGAGGGTGCGCGATCGCTATGGGATTGCGGAGTGAGGCGACTCCTCGATGGCGAAACGAGCGGCGATGAGCTCATGCGCGTGATCGAGCAGGAAGCTCCCGCGTCGCAGGCAGGAGATCACTCACCGCTGAGCAACATCTGGGCGCTGTTCGACACTCCCGGGAGCGCAGTCGCCATGTATGATTCACCGCGTGAGAGTCCGAGTATCTCTGAAACCGCGTCGCCGGTGACTTCGATCACCCCCGGTGTCGTGGACATTTACGTCATTCGCCCGTTGCCTTCAGGATGGCGCGTGCTCGTTGTGCAGCGCGCGATGGACACGCGCTGCCCGAGCGCGTGGGAAACCGTGCATGGACGAATCGAAGGAGACGAGCGCCCGGAGGCGGCGGCCAGGCGTGAAGTTCGCGAGGAAACGGGCCTCGAACTCGAGCGGCTGTACAACGTGACCGTCCAGCCGTTCTATCTGCACATGCTGGAGACGATACAGCTCGCTGTGGTATTTGCCGCCTTCGTCGCCGAACCCGGGGAGGTGACGCTCGGCGCGGAGCATCAGCGTCACGAGTGGCTTTCGGTCGAGGATGCGGAATCTCGTTTCATCTGGCCGCGCGAGCGAGAGGCGCTCCGGGAGATCCATCAACTTCTCGGCACCGGAGACGCAGGACCTGTGGAGGATGTTCTTCGCGTCTACTGATGCTGCTGGCGCCAGAGACCGGCATCACCTCGGCCGGCTGTTACGACTCGCGTCGCTCCCTGATCGATGTCAGGCTCGACAGTTCTGGTGGCGCGTTAGGCTTTACCCGCACACTCTTGGCGGGTATTCCCACGTACACGTGGTACGGGCGGACGTCCTTGGTCGCAACGGCAAGCGCTCCGACCATTCCTTCCTCCCCGACGTGAACCCCCGCGAGAACAGTCGCATGGTATGTGATGCGGACGCCCTCCCCGAGGCGCGTCATCGCGTCGGTCACGTCCTTCTGGTCGACGATGCTGTGCGTGTGACTGTAGATGTTGGCGTAGTCGCTCACCGAGACGCGATTGCCCAACACGAGTCCGCCGCGGTCATCGAGCAGTACGTGGCGGTGGATAACGACGTCGTCGCCGACCTCCATGTTGTAGCCGAAGGAGAACTCAACGTGCTGGAATGCCTTGAAGTTGGCGCCGCAGCGCTTGAAGATGTGGCTGGCGAGAACTCGTCTGAGCGCTACACCAAGCTCGACACTCTGTCCGCCGAGGACCGTTCTGTCGAAGGAGTACCAGAGCCAGAGGAGGGGCTTCACCCTCTGGAATCGCTCGTCGTCGCACTCGGCGTAGTACTCGGGCTCGAGCGTGACATTCCGCGGGTCGAGGGCGCTCAACGCGAGCCGCGTGGGAAGCGGCAGCTTTTTGTCTTCGACGGCCGTCTCCCAGCTCGCTGAATACTCAGGGTAAGTGATCTCGCAGAGCGTCCGCCGGCAGATGAGCGATCGGTCAGCGGCGGGATCGGCGAGCGCGGCGCGGAGGTGCTCGATCCACTCGTCGGCGAGCGGGCTATCCGGCCGCTCGGTAAGCTTGCGCAGAGGAAGAAGGGGCATTGACCAAAGCTAGCACCGCTGGGAAGGCCCTGGCAGAATCAACAGAGAGACTATGACCCTCTCGGTTTGCTTTCTCACCGTGCAGTTCCGCCGGATGCCCTTGCCCTGACCAGCGCTCTCTCCCGCTCGATTCTCTGTAGCACCTGCTCCCAGGTTGCGTTGCGCTCTCCCTGGAACGTCACCACCAGCGGATGATCGAGATCGATCTCGCCTGAGTAGAGATAAACCGCGCTCTGTGTCTCCCGCTGCTTGAGCCGCTCCTCGCCGAAGCCCGTGCTCAGGCCAATCACGTCAATCGGCCTGAAGTCCTGCCCCGCGCTCGTGATGACCAGGTCCATCGGGCTGAACCGGGCTTCCGGCTGCAGCCCGTAGAACGAGACGTACCAGACGGCGGGCCTTCGGCCACCCGACCGCCGCGTGATCCGATCGATCGACCCGCGGTTGCTTTCCTGCAGATCGCGCAGTGCGCGGTAGGAATCGGGAGTCAGCAATCGAATGACATTCTCGTCCACCGGAATCGCGCGGACGATGAACCCGGTAGGCTGGAGCCGGATCGCGATGTCGTCCTGGCGGAGCGAGCCGAACCCTACCGGCAGCGTGGATCGGCCCGTTGTATCGTCCGCCTCCGGACCAGGTGTTACGGCGACTGGCGGTCCACTCTGTGTGCTCGGTGGCGCGCATGCGACGATCAGGGCCGCGGCGAACGCTACGCCAAGTGGCGTTTCAAAATTACGCATTTGGCGCGGCAGCCACGGCCGACACAATAGCGCTCGCCAGCTCGTCCCGTCCCTCGCCAGTGACCGAGCTGAAGGAGATCGTCTGGTCGGGGTCGAGCAGCAGCGAACGAGCGATCTCTTCGGCGCGCTCAGCCGCCGCCTTTCGCGACAGCTTGTCGGACTTGGTGAGAACAACGATCGTCGGCATTCCCAGCTCCGCCAGAAAGTCGAGCATCGAGACGTCATCTTCGCTCGGCTCGCGCCGCATGTCCAGCAGCTGGACTACTCCCGAGAGCTGCGGAGTCTTCGCGATGTACCCCTCGAGCAGTGGGCGCCATTCCGCTTTTCGCTCCTTCGACACCCGGGCGTAGCCGTAGCCGGGCAGGTCGGCGAACACAAACTGGTCGTTGATGCGGAAGAAATTGATCTCGCGCGTCCGCCCCGGCGTCTTGCTGACGCGGGCCAGCTTCTTTCTGCCGACGAGGCGGTTGAGCAGCGACGACTTGCCGACGTTCGACCGACCGGCAAACGCGATCTCGGGCAACGTGCTCTCCGGCCGCCAACCGCCGGCCGACGCCATCCCGCCCATGAACTCGAGCTTCCGGATGACAAGTGGGTCGTCTCCGGAGCGCACCGGCATCAGTGAGCCGTCAGTCCTGGCTGAAGCGGGTCGTTCGGAACTTCCTTGGGTACGGCCGCTGCCGCCCGCCGCGCCGCCCTGCTCGCGCCGATCTTGAGGACATCTCCGCGAAGCGCGATCGTCAGAACTTCATCCATCGTCTTCACAGGATGAAAGCGCACCGACGCGCGGACTTCCTCCGGAAGATCCTCGACATCCCGCCCATTCCCGTACGGGATGATTACGTCGCTGATCTTGTTCCGGTGGGCGGCGACCGATTTTTCCTTCAGCCCGCCGATCGGAAGAACTCGACCGCGAAGCGTGATCTCGCCAGTCATCGCGACGTCCCCGCGCACCGGCACACCCGTGAGCGCACTTATCACTCCAGTCGCGATTGCGATTCCCGCCGACGGACCGTCCTTCGGCGTGGCTCCCGCCGGCATATGGATGTGGATGTCCCGGTTCCTGTAGAAGTCGCCGTCGAGGCCCAGTGAGTGCGCCCGCGTTCGGGCGTAGCTCAGTGCAGCGCTCGCCGATTCCTTCATCACGTCACCGAGCGTGCCGGTGAGCTGAACCTTTCCGCGTCCCTTGACGACGGTCACTTCCACCTCGAGGACTTCACCGCCGGCGGATGTATAGGCCAACCCCGACGCCACGCCCACCTTGTCCTCGAGCGACGCATCGTCCGGGTCATAGGGTGGTGAACCGAGGAGCTCCCGCAGGTCGTCCACAGAGACAGTCTGCTTAACGTCGCCCGGTGCGCGTTCCGCCTGTCGTCGAGCGAGCTTACGCGCCACGCGTGCGATGCGCCGCTCCAGCTCCCGCACCCCCGCCTCGCGTGTATAGCCGCGCATGATCGCGCCGAGTACGTCCGGTTCCCACGCGATGTTCTCAACCTCGAGTCCATTGGCCTTGATCTGGCGAGGGATCAGGAACTGTCTCGCGATCGCCATCTTCTCGTGGTCGAGGTAGCCCGGCAGCCGGATGATCTCCATCCGGTCGCGCAACGGCTCCGGAATTCCGGCAAGTGTATTCGCGGTCGTGATGAACAGCACCTGCGAGAGATCGTAATCGACCTCGAGGTAATTGTCGTTGAAGGTCGTGTTCTGCTCAGGGTCGAGCACCTCGAGCAGTGCCGCCGCGGGGTCGCCGCGATAGTCCTGCCCGAGCTTGTCCACCTCGTCCAGCAGAATCACAGGATTCACGACCTCGGCCCGGCGCATTGCCTGGATGATTCTTCCCGGCATCGAGCCGATGTACGTGCGCCGGTGTCCGCGGATCTCCGCCTCATCCCGTACGCCTCCAAGTGCCATCCGGATGAAGCGTCGTCCGAGCGCGCGCGCGATCGAGCGCCCGAGCGAAGTCTTGCCGACTCCCGGCGGTCCGACGAAGCACAGGATCTGCCCTTCGATGTGGCCAACCAGCGACAGCACGGCGATGAAGTCGAGAATCCTCTCCTTCACTTCCTCGAGGCCGTAGTGATCCTCGTCGAGTATGCGCCGGGCGTTGGCGACTTCGAGCACGTCGTCGCTCCGCTCATTCCATGGGATGCCGATGATCCAGTCGACGAAGTTCCGCGACACCGTGAACTCGGGCGACATCGGCGACATTCGCCTGAGCTTCCTCAGCTCGCGGTGCGCCCTCGTCTTCACGAGCTCGGGAAGCGCCTTCTTGTTGACCTGCGCCTCGAGGTCGGTGTAGTCGTCGCCGTCCTCCTCTCCCAGCTCCTTGTGAATCGCGCGGAGCTGCTCCTGGAGGTAGAACTCGCGCTGATTCTGGAAGAGCGCGCCTCTCACATCGTCGTCTATCTTCCGCTCGAGCTTGAGCAGCTCGCCCTCGCTAGCCAGCGTCTCGGAGAGAGATTCGAGCAGGTTCTTGAGCGAGCGGGACTCGAGCAGGTGCTGGCGCAGGTCGAACTTGACCGCGATGTGAGCCGCAACGCCCCACGCCTGCCTCTCCTCGGACTCCGTGCTCTGGATGAGGCCCACCACCTCGGGCGGAATCCGCCGGTGCAGCGCCACGTACTCCTCGAACAGCGACATCACCCGGTTGGCCAGCGGACGCGTTTCCGTTCCCGGCTCAGGCGCAACCCACTGAATCGGCAGCGCATTGGCCCGGATGTAAGGCCCGGTGGCCGTGTAGCGGGTGACTTTCGCTCTCGCAAAGCCTTCGACGAGGACGCGCGTGCTGCCGTTGGGGAGGCGCACCACCTGAAGCACGCGGCCGAGCACGCCGGTGCGGTGCAGGTCGGCAGCGCCCGGCTCCTGCGTCTCGCCCTCCTTCTGGGCGACGAGCAGGATGAGCTTGTCAGTCTCTACGGCAGCGTCGATCGCCGCCAGCGAGGCGGGACGTCCGACAAGGAGAGGAATTACGACGTACGGAAAGACGACGACGTCACGGAGCGGCAGGACGGGTATGCGATCGGCCGCCTGCACCGTCTCACCGTCGCGCAAGTATTCCTGAGTCACTTTATGAGTTTGGGGTTACCAATTGCCGATTGCTGGCAACTGGCATCGGGTAGTTGGTAGCTGGTACCGGGAATCTGGTACCGGGAATCTGGTACCTGGTACCTGTTAGCTGGTACCTGGCGCAGAGAATCGGGTACCTGGAATCGGGTACCGGAATTACGCTTCCTTCTTCCGGCGGACGGGCGAGATCTCCAGCAGCGGCTGCGTGCCGTTCGTGATACACGCCTCCGTCACCTTTACCTCGACGACGTCCTCCCTGCTCGGCAGGTCGAACATCACGTCCATCAGAACTTCCTCGAGAATCGCGCGAAGTCCGCGCGCGCCGGTGCCGCGCTTGAGCGCTTTCGTCGCGATGGCCGTGAGAGCCCCTTCGTCGAAGGTGATCTTCACTTCCTCGAGTCCGAACAGCTTCGCGTACTGCTTGGTCAGCGCGTTCTTGGGCTCCTTGAGGATTCTCACGAGTGACTTCTCGTCCAGTGCGTCGAGTGCGACAGTCACCGGAAGGCGACCCACCAGCTCGGGGATCATTCCGTACCGCAGCAGATCGTCCGGCTCCACCTCGCCGAATGGGTTGGTGATGTCCTTCTCCTTCAATCCAGCCTGCGTGTTGAAGCCGATCTGTCTTCGTCCGGTACGCGCTTCGATGATCTTTTCCAGGCCGTCGAAGGCGCCTCCGCAGACGAACAGGATGTCCTTGGTGTTGAGCTGGATGTACTCCTGCTGCGGGTGCTTCCTTCCGCCCTGCGGCGGAACCGATGCGACCGTTCCTTCGATGATCTTGAGCAGCGCCTGCTGCACGCCCTCGCCCGACACGTCGCGGGTAATGCTCGGATTCTCCGATTTGCGGGCGATCTTGTCGATCTCGTCGATGTAGACGATGCCGCGCTCGCATTCGGCGATATTGAAGTCGCCCGCCTGAAGGAGCCGGACGAGGATGTTCTCGACGTCCTCGCCGACGTATCCCGCCTCGGTCAACGTCGTGGCGTCGGCGATCGTGAATGGAACGTCGAGAATTCTGGCCAGTGTTCGGGCAAGCAGCGTCTTACCGACGCCTGTAGGTCCGATGAGTAGAATATTGGACTTGTCGAGCTCGACCTCGTCGTCCTTGAGGGAGCTTGAATTGATGCGCTTGTAGTGGTTGTAGACTGAGACTGCGAGGGCTTTCTTCGCCTGTTCCTGCCCAATGACGTACTGGTCGAGAACGTCCTTGATCTCCTGGGGCGACGGGACCTGAGTGATCGCCTCGGATACCTCTCGCTCTTCGTCCTCGGCGAGGATCTCGTTGCACAGGGCAATGCACTCATTGCAGATGTACACCGAGGGACCGGAGATGAACTTCCGGACCGAGTCCTTCGATTTGCCGCAGAACGAACAGCGGAGATGCTTGTCTTGAGACATTCAACAGGGGGCGACGCCCGAACCACCCGCCGGCCGCTCCGGCGGAAAGCCGGTAAGGCACATCGAAGGATTCAGGCTGATTTTGCAGGCCACCCGGCGGGCGGCCGGAAACACATGCTAATGAAGAACTAACAGCGGTTTGGGATATGGTCAAGCACTATCGCAGGGGGCCTAGCGCTTGAGCGCTTCCTCCATCTGTCCCCGGTAATTAAGGACGTTGTCAATCAAGCCGTAGTCACGTGCCTCTTCGGCAGACATGAAGCGGTCGCGGTCCATGTCGCGCTCGATCTGCTCGACGGCCCGACCCGTATGTTTCGAGAAGAGTTCGTTCATTTTTGAGCGCAGATAGAGGATCTCCCGGGCCTGAATCTCGATATCGGAGGCCGTTCCCTGGGTTCCACCGCTCGGCTGGTGGATCATGATCCGCGAATGGGGCAGCGCCGAGCGCTTTCCCGGTCTCCCGGCGGCCAGAAGGAACGACCCCATGCTTGCCGCCAGGCCCATGCAGTTGGTGTTCACCGGCGACTTCAGGAACTGCATCGTATCGTAGATCGCCATCCCCGCCGAGACACTCCCGCCCGGCGAGTTGATGTAGATGTGGATGTCGCGCTCCGGATTGTCAGCTTCGAGGAAGAGGAGCTGCGCGATCACGACATTCGCCACGTCATCATTTATCGGCGTGCCGAGGAAAATGATGCGGTCCATGAGGAGGCGCGAAAAGACGTCGTAGGTCCGCTCTCCGCGGCTCGAGCGCTCGATTACGTACGGT
>JAHFCS010000476.1:1395-2764 GCA_023249395.1 Gemmatimonadota bacterium | reverse complement strand
CTTCGAGCCGGCTGATTCGCCAGCGACTACGTACGACGTTCGAGACGATACTGATCCTCCGGCCTTTCCGCCCTCACGCTCGACAAGCTTGTTGATTTCATCACGCGAGAATCGAGAAAGAGTCCCGGTTACGACAACGGTCATTCCTGCCAGGCGGGTGCCAGTTGCTGCAGGCACGTAGACGGGGCTGAGACCCAATCGCCGCATCTTCGCAATTCGCTCGCGATTCGACGGGAGAGAAAAATAGGAGACGATCGAATCGGTGATCTTGCCACCAATTCCGGGCGTTTCAGCCAACTCTTCCGCCGTGCAACTCATCAAGGCATCAACGGAATGGAAACGGCCCGCAAGGGCTTTGGCGGCCCGTTCGCCTACGAATCGAATACCAAGAGCAAATATGAAGCGGGACAGCTCGTTTGTCTTTGATTTTTCGAGCTCTCTCATCAGCGTCTTCGCAGAGAGTTCTCCCTTCCTGGGAAGGTCGGCGATCCGGGTTTCCGTCAGTTCGTAAAGCGAAGCACAGTCCACAACGAGTCGGCTGTCGATCAGCGACTTGACTGTCTCGATTCCGAGAGTCTCTATGTTCATCGCTTTCCTGCCGGCGAAGTGCACAAGTGATTCTTGAAGAATCGCCGGGCATCCCTGGTTGATGCAGCGGATCGCGACCTCGTCCTCGAACTTGTGCAGAGGCTCGCAGCACACGGGGCATTTGGTTGGCGGGCGGATTGCGCGCGCGCCCTTCGGCCGCTTCTCTTTCAGGACTTCGACGACCTTCGGGATGATGTCGCCGCCCTTTTCGACGACGATCGTGTCTCCGATGCGGACGTCTTTCCGCGCGAGCTCGTCGAAATTGTGCAGTGATGCGTTCACGACCTTCGTTCCGCCGATGTGCACAGGATCGAACTCGGCGACCGGTGTCACCGCTCCGGTCCGTCCGACGTAGAAGTTGATCTTCCGGACGATCGTCTCGGCCGCTTCGGGCGGGTACTTGAACGCGATCGCCCAGCGAGGCGCTTTCGACGTCACCCCCAGCTCCTGCTGCTGATCGCGCTGGTTCACCTTCACGACGATTCCGTCGATCTCGAACGGGAGGTCGTGGCGCTTTTCGTGCCACTTCGCGATGAACTTCTCGACCCCCTCGATGTCGCTGAATACGGCGCGCTGTGGATTCAGCGGGAGCTTCAGCTTCGCCAGCAGCCCGTACGCCGCCGATTGCGATTCCATGCGCAGGCCGTCGGCGGCGACGAGATGGTAGAGAAACGCGCTGAGCCGCCGTTGCGCCGCGTCCTTCGGATCTTTCTGCCGCAGCGATCCTGCTGCTGTGTTGCGCGGATTCGCGAGCACTTCCTCACCCGCCTCCTCGAGCTGC
>JAHFCS010000476.1:0-1385 GCA_023249395.1 Gemmatimonadota bacterium | reverse complement strand
CGATCGACACGCCGTCGATCTTCAGTTCCGCTTCGTACTCCACCTTCTCCACGCCAAGCCCGCGCCTGACGCGCTCGTCCCATTCGCGCAGTTCCACGGCCGAGTACGCGTTCTCGATCGACAGCATCGGCGGATCGTGAACGACGGTCTTGAATGTCGTGATCTGCTCGCCGCCGACCCGCTGCGTTGGCGAGTTGGCGTCGAACAACTCCGGATGCGCGGCCTCGAGCTCCAGCAGCCTCCGCATCACCTGGTCGAACTCGAAGTCGCTGATCTCCGGCGTTCCTTCGTAGTAGAGCCGGTTGTGGCGTTCGAGCTCGCGGCGGAGCCTGGCGACTTCCTTTTTGGGGTTCACTTTTTGAAGTTTATCCCGACGCCGAGCACAGCGAGGCGGAGGGATCTTTGGCGGCACCGCGATGGTCTGAGCTTTTGCGCGGCGCTACCAAAGATGCCTCGCTTCGCTCGGCATGAACTTCAGGTCCGGGTCAGATACCGCGACCGGTCCACTGTTTTTTCCTCATACCCCATCGTCCGGAGCCGGGCATCAACCAGCGCGAGAAATTCACGGCGCCCCTTCACGAGATTCAGATTCAGCGCCACGAACCGCATCCCGCGCGGTGTGTCGTAGTAAACGATCAGCCGATCGCCGCCTGTCATCTGCTCCGTTCCACGTATCGACGTCCAGGCAACCGTCCGCGATCGCAGGTTGTGCACGGGCCGCAAAACGATCGACGTCTCGCCCGCCTCGGCGATCGGCCGCATCGTGCCCAGCCACACCTTCAGCCCGCCGATCCAGAGCGTCCCGACGTAAAGCCAGACCACCCGCTCCCCCATCCATCCGAAACGTGACTCGGGGCGCAAGAGCAGTGCCGCGATCATTGCCGCGGTCGTCGCCGCCGCCACGAGGACGATCGACAATCCGGCCCGCCGGACCCACGGGCGGAACGGGAAAGAGACTATGTCCCGCATACCTCGTACTGACCGATCTTACTTCTGACCTAACTTCCACTCGACCTGACGCAGGATGCCGAGGAGGATCGTGGCTTCGCGCTGATCGAGATCGGCGCGGCCGGCGATCGCGCGAAGGTCGTCGTAGATCCGCTCTGGATTGTTCTCGTGCAGAAAGCCGGCGTCGAGGAGCAGCGCCTGCGTTCGCTCGTGCAGCCGCTCGATGAGTCCGGCAGCCGGCAGCTCGCGACCGCGCGGCGCCGGCGCGATGGACGACGCCGCGAAACAGAGCACGCCGACGGCCTGCGCAAGGTTCATCGTCGGAAAGGCGGGATTCGTCGGGATCGATGCCGTCCGCTGACAGGCGGCGACCTCCTCGCTCGTCAGACCGCTGTCTTCGCGTCCGAACACGAGCGCGAGGATCTGATCGGGCTTCA
>JAHFCS010000475.1 GCA_023249395.1 Gemmatimonadota bacterium | reverse complement strand
GGAATAGCCAAACTTTTCCTCACGGTTTGCCGGACGCGCGCTAATGATGCGGGTCGCTTCGCCACTTTCCGATCTCCTGAGCGTATAGACGACGGTTATCACTCTCCCCGCTGCGGACTTTCCAAGCCGGAGGCGTCTCGGCTCGCGACTGGAATGTAAACCAGAGCGGGAATCGAACGCGTTGTGATCGTCGAAGATCGTCAACGCCTCTTCGAATGAGACGTTATGCTTGGCGAGATTGATCATCGCCTTGCGTTCGTCCCACTCGAACACTCAGCGAGTATAGACACAGATCCCTGTGGAAAACTCACGGCGAAAGAGTACGCAGATTCTGCGTACTTCGGTCAGCTCACCGAACGTCGCCGCGGTTGCCTTGCCACTTCCAGTGGTCCGACCGCCGCTCCATGCGCTTCAAGTGGACGCGGTTGTCGGTCGGGTTCTTGTTCGGCGCCGCCCAGATGCGCATCGAGTCTCCAGCTTTGAAGAAGTCCTTGGGGATGCCGGCGCGTTCGAGCTGCGAGACGCTGACCCACTCGGCGGCGAAGACCTTCTCGCCGCCTAAGGCGCCCCTTTCCGTGCCCTGGACCATCAGCCACGTGTGCGGGTTTCTGAACTGGAATTCAACGAGGTCGCCTTCGATCTCGATGGTGTCCGATTCGATGTAGGAGACCGCGAACGAGTGGTGCGCAAGCGCGGGCGCGCTGCGCATGACGAGGACGCCGCCGGCGGCAATCGCAACTCCAACCACAAACCGCTTCATTGACTGATCCTCTTCGCGAGGTCGAACAACTCCTGTTTGGTGAAGACACGATCGGGGTTCGGCGCGTGCACGGTGACGTGACGCTCGAAGTCGATCGCGTTGGCATCGAGGGTGGTCATCAGCACGCCAATCGACGGGCTGACCGGCTGGCCGGGCGCGGGCGCGGCGAAATCGGCCGTGAAGAGAATCTTCTCCTTCGGCAGATACGCGATGAGCATCGAGTCGCTGTGCTCGAGTTGCGGCACGTGATAGAGCTTCAGCGAGCGCGTGTCGTCCTTGATTTCCATCAGGTCGATGACGCCGTCGACCTTCGCCTTCTTCCTCGACTTCGCCATGACGTCGCCGGCGAGCGTCCGCGGCGTGTCGAGCGACGCCTGGGTGAAGAACTTCGCGTTGTCGTCCACGAGAATCGTCACGCCTTCGGCGACAAACGGCGGGAGTCCCGCGGAGTGATCGAAATGCGGGTGCGTGCAGACGACGTACTTGATCTTCTTGGCCGGGAACAGCTTCTTCGTCTCGGCGATGATCGCCAGTCCGCGCGCTTCGCTCTGTCCGCCCTCGAGGACCACGACGTAGTCTTTGAACTCGATCGCCATCGACACGTAGCCGCCGGTGATGCGGTAGACGCCGTCGGCGAGTTTCTCCGACGCCGCGGGCGGCAGCGGGGGAGGCGGCGCTGGCGGCGGAGGGCCGTCCATGCGCCGCGCGAGGTCCGGCGGGTTCGCGAGCGCGCCGCTGATCGTCGCGACGAACGTCTGCATGCCGATCGCCCGTTGATCGATCCGCGCGGGCACCATCAGGCCGTCGAAGCTCTGGTAGTTCTTGTAGAAGAACTCCCAATGCAGATCGCCGATGATCGAATGCTCGGCCCACGTCTCGACGTGCTCGACGAGGTTGTCGGCGTCGATGTAGCCGGCGACTTTGTACGAAGCGCCTGACGGCGATTTCTGCGCCGGACTCCACGTCACGACCTTGTACGGGACGCCGTTGATCTTCGTCGTCTTGAGGGTGGCGCCGTTACTGGCCGCGCCCTTGAGGAATCCCCACGGCGTCACCCAGATCTCCATCTGCTGCGGCCAGGCGGGTGTCGCCGCGTTGATGATCTGGTTGTACTTGCCCATCGGCGGCAGCGGACCGCCGCGGACGGCGGCCGGCGGCTGCGTGTCGCCGATCGCGCGCAGGGCCGGCTGCGTGAAGTCGATCGTCCTGACGTAGTTCTTGATCGACGTGGACGCGAGGCCGAACGAAATCGTGCGGCTCTGGCCGAAGTTGCCGGCCGCCGCCGCGCCCGCGTAGGAAATTGAATTCAGGCCGACCACGCCCATCGCCTTGGACGCATCGTCGACGGCCTTCTTGGCGCTGTCGTCAGCCGCGACTGGAGACACCAGCAACGCCGTGACGAAGAGCGCCGCCGCGCAAGGCTTCCACATATATGTTGCTCTCCGAGATTGTAAGCGGAGCCGTGAGACGCGGATGCGTCCCACGGCAGAGGCCCGCCTTCGCTCGCTGCGCGAGCTTCGGCGAGGCAGGCCATGAAGGGAGGCCGGGTCTACTTCAGGCGGCCTTTGTAGCCCTGGGCGACCATCGGGATCGTCCAGACCTGCGCGACGTTGGCGATTTCCTCGCCGGACGCGCTCGTGCCGCCGCGAGCCAGGATGAAGAGCGTCTTCCGATCCTTGCCGCCGAACGCCGTGGTGATGACACCGCGAGGCGTGGGAATCACGCCGAGGCTCTTGCCGTCCTTGCTGATCACTTCGACGCCGGCGTTGGTCGTCACGTAGAGACGGCCCATGCCGTCAATCGTGCTGCCGTCGCCGCCGCCGCCCGTGAGCTTCGTGAACTCGCGCTGGTTCGTGAGCGCGCCGTCCGCCTGCACGTCGAACGCCGCCACCGTCTGGCCGTTGGTGACGTAGAGCGTCTTCTCGTCCATGCTGAGCGTCACGCCGTTCGTCGTCAGGTTCTCGCCGTAGCGCGTGATCTTGCCGTCTTTGTCGGCATAGAACAGGCCGCC
>JAHFCS010000037.1:1448-10290 GCA_023249395.1 Gemmatimonadota bacterium | reverse complement strand
TTACACCATAATAGGGCATGTCAAAAAATAATGTCATTCAATTGCACAATGTATTGCCAATTTTATGCAAATTTTTAAAGTTTACGCAATTTACGGTAATTCAGATGAAAAATTTTTATATGAAAGAAAACCATTAGATCATGTCTTTTTGAAACAAAAAACTTATATTCAAGTAATGTCTATATAGGCTGCTTATAAAATAAAATTGAATTCCAGTTAAGTAAATTTAGTTATAATTAAAAGATGAAAAAAGTTTTGTAGCCAAAAGTACCCTATGGGCGTTTGAGATGTTAGTATACTCGTACATTTGGCAACATAAAATAAATTTATAAAATTTAAGCTTAATAACTTTCAATAACTACATGAGTTTATCTTTTATGAAAGAAGCAATCCAAAATTAAACTTTAATATTAGTTCAAGTGAAATTTGAACAATAAATTTGTTTGAAAATTATTTAAAATCATTCGAAAGAGTTAACATGTAAAAATTGTATTTTCCCAAGTATTTTATTGATTTGAAATTGCAATCAATGCTGAAAAGCACACAATTTAATGGGATTTAATGATACATAGAGAGGACATGTCGACTCCGGAGCTGATCAGGCGGATCGCGCATTCTCTCTCCAGAAAGCCGCGTCTCGTTGGCGTTCCGGTTGCGGCGCTTCGTGCGATGGCGGGTGCCGGGTACTTGCTCTCGCGAATCACGCCATTTCATTTTACATCTGAGTCACTGACCGCTCTGGTCGGGTCGCTCTTCGTTGACATTTCGAAGCTCCAATCCATGACCGCTTATAGAACCCCGGTGTCGGTCGCCGAAGGACTTGCCATGACTGCCAGCTGGTTCCGCACGGGAAGGAGCGCTGCCGCGCGATGATCGAGCGCATGGTCTTCATTGGTGCCGCAGCAATTCTCAGCTGGCTTCTCGCCAGCCGGGTTCGGCTGTACGCGCTCGACCGACTGCTCGACATCCCCAACGAGCGCAGCTCGCACTCGTCGCCGACTCCCCGCGGTGGAGGGCTGGCGATTGCCGTCACGACGCTTGGCGGGATTCTTCTTGCGGCGATGTGGCGGTGGATAAGCTGGGATCTGGCGATCGCGCTCTCAGGCGGGGGAGCGATGATCGCGGCCGTCGGCTGGATCGACGATCACCGCGATCTTCCCGCGCTGACCCGCTTTGCTGTGCAGTTCATCTCCGCCGGGTGGGCGATGTTCTGGCTCGGCGGTCTCCGGTCACTCAGCGTCGGCTTCGCTGACGTGAACCTCGGCATCTTCGGCACTGTGCTGGGTGTGATCGGCATTGTCTGGGCGATCAATCTCTACAACTTCGTCGATGGAATCGACGGCCTCGCGGCCGGTGAAGCGATCAGTACGGGAGTCATCGGCGGACTGCTGCTGCTCCAGACAGGCAACACGGGGCTGGCAATGGTGGCATTCCTCATCGCGGCTGCAAACGCCGGGTTCCTTCCCCTCAACTGGGCGCCCGCGAAGCTGTTCATGGGCGATGTGGGAAGTGGCCTCCTGGGATACCTGTTTGCCCTCATCGCAGTTGCGTCTGAAAACGTGAAAGCGGTCCCGCTGCTTCTCTGGGTGCTTCTCCTCGGAGCCTTCGTGTTCGACGCGACCGTGACGTTGTGCCGTCGGATCGCCCACGGCGAGCGGTGGTACCACGCTCACCACAGCCACGCCTATCAGCGCATGGTCCAGGCCGGAAGCAGTCACGCCACTGTCAGCTCGATGATTCTCGCGATCAACGTCGTCCTTGCGGTTCTGGCAATCATCGCCTGGCTGCGACCGACCCTCTTCCTCGTCTCGATGGGGGCCGGCGCAATACTCCTCAGCATCATATATCTGTCGGTCGAGCGGATCCGGCCGATGCACGCGCCATCTCGCGGTTGAGCCGGATGACGAACGGGCGCGGGGAAGAGTCAGATCCCGCAACGCGCGCGTCAGCGCCCGGGCGATCTCCTCGTGACCCCCTCGCTCGGCAGGCGGCCGAGGACACGTCGCTGCTCGGCTTCGTCAACGTTCTGCTCAAGCATCGGCGCCTGATACTTGGATGCGCCCTTCTGGCGACGCTCATCTTCGTCGCCAGCGCACTCTCGGAACCGCGGAGCTACACGACGAGGGTGCTCTTCACTGCTCGCGGAGCCAGGGCAGGAGCGCTGGCGGGGATCGCAGCGCAATACGGCCTCACGATCGTCGGCGCGGACCCTTCTCAGTCGATCGAATTCTACGAGGAGCTCCTTCGGTCAAACGAAGTACTTCGCGCCGTGGCGAGTCAGCAATACGAGGTCCGGAAAGGAAAGAAGGTGGTTCGCGGAACTCTTCCGGTCATCTACGGGATTCGTGCAGGCTCGCGAGAAGCGGAGATCGATCTTGCCGCGGTCGAGCTGCGCGACCAAGTCACCACCACTTCGACGCGCCGTACCGGGGTCGTGACCTATTATGTCTCATCGCCTTATCCCGCGCTGACACAGCAGCTCGCGCGGAACATCGTGACGCAGCTCGATTACTACAACACCACGCGCAGGCGCTCACAGGTGACCGCCGAGCGCACCTTCATTGAGGAGCGGCTCGCCGACAGCCGGGCCGCGCTCGCCCGCGCCGAAGAGAGGCTGCGCTCATTTCGCGACGCGAATCGCGAATTCGGCCGGGCGCCGAACCTGACGCTTGAAAACGCCCGTCTGAATCGTGACGTGACCATGCGCCAGGAGCTCGTCACCGGGCTCTCCCAGGCGTACGAGCAGGCGCGAATCGAGGAAGTGCGCGACATGCCGGCCATCACCGTGTTCGAGCCGCCGGATCTTCCGACCTCGGCCGACACCAGCTACGGGCTGCGGAACACTCTGCTCAGTGTAGTCGGAGGGATTCTCTTCGGCATCATCCTCGCTTTCATCAGGGAGAGGTTCTACGAGACGGAGGAGGAAGGGTCGCCGACGTTCGCCGATTTCGCCACGCTCAAGCGGGAAACACTTCGGGACATCGGAAGGCCCTGGCAGCCGGTCGAACGATTGTTCCGCGCGCACAGCGGTCCCTGACTCGATCCGCCACCTGACGCGGTCGATACCGCGTCGCGTCTCAATCAGAATCCCTGCCGGACTCCGATAGCGAAATTTCCATTGGCGCGATCCGCTCGCAGGTTCCGGTTGACGTCGACCGCGAAGACGACGCGCGCAATAACATCCATCGGCCCGATGAAGCGCGTGCCCTCTACACCGAAAGCGTTCAGGACGTCGCGCACCTTCTGTTTGGCCGGCCCTGACAAATAGCCGGGGCTGAGCTCGTGTTGCGTCTCGCGACTCAGGAACGCGGTGAGCCGCCCGGTAGAGACGAAGCGATCGAAGGCAATCATCTGAGCCGAGCCACTGCCCGGACCAACGTTGGCCCCGAGGATCTGCCCTCGCTCGGTGTGTCCCTGCCTCAGGATCCCGTTGAGGTACGTCGCCCCCCCTCCCCGCATGCGGGACCCGGCGGCGCGCTCGTAGGTGAACGCTTCCGCCCGCACCGCTCGTATCACGCCGGGCGAAGCCCAAGCTTTGCGAAAGCCGATGTTCATCGTCGCCGCCCAGTCGGGGGCGACGATGAGGTCGCGCCGGTCGAGCGAGTGATCTTCCCGGCCAAACTCGCCGTACAGGTCGAATCCGCTTCCGGGCGGCGCCCAGCGAAGGAAAACCGACGCGAGCTGATTCTCCTTCAGTCCAGCGAGCGGCCCCCCCTTGGCGCCCGAGTCGACTTCCGCCGGGAGGCCGCCCTTGAACAGCACCTGAAAGGGAAGCTTGAGCTGTTTCACGGAGAAGAAGTATCCGAGGGGATCGCTCGCCGAGTGGAAGAAACGGGCTCCGCCGATCTCGAGGCCGGGCGCGCCGCGAGGCTGAAGCGTTGCGACGAGGCCCGCCATGAACCTGCGCGTCCCCGGCTCGGACAAGCTCGTGAAATTCTCTGGACCGGTAACGGGTGAATAGTCGGATTGATCGAGTTGGCCGTAAACGAGCCGGGCGTGAAGCTTCGCTATCCAGATATCAGCGGGGTGAGATGTGCCGAAGAACACATTCGGAAAACCCGCGGCGTTGTCGCCGAGTATGTACGGATAGTCGTCGGTCGGGCCCCACCACTGGTTTGCTGTCGAGATACCGGCGGCGACGCCGAAGCCATCGAAGCGAATGGTGCTCTGTCCCGGATCCACCCGGCTGTATGGCATTGTTCCAAAGCGCTGGGGCTTGTCGACGTATTGTGGCCACCGACCATCCGCGAACTGGCCGCGTCCGGTCTCGCCGTTCCGCATTAGCGGAAACGACTGGTTCTCCGCGCGAAATGCAATCGGAGCGATCACGGCCGAAAACAGTCCCCATCGGGCCGAGATGCCCGCCTGAAGCGAGCTGGTGAGTCCTTTCCCCTGCCACACTGCGCCATCGTTGCCACCGAACGGATACGCGGTGTTGAGGTAGAACGTTGCCTGCGGACGAACGTAATCCCACTCGAGCCCGCGGCGCGTGGTGCGATGGTCGAGATCGTATCGCCTGGCCCATGGATGCACGCTGTCGGTGGGAGCGAGCGAGTCGATCTCGGAAGGAGAGAATGCGCGAATGCTCCACGGGTAACTCTTCGATTTCCCGAGAGTCTGGAGGTAGCGCAGATAACTCTCGAGCTCACTCCCTGCGAAAATCTCGTTTCTTCCATCCGCGCGCGTCTGCGCGTGGAGCGTGTGTGGCGCCACAAGAGACGAGCTCATCGCTGCCGCTCCGAGCAGGGACGCGCGAAGATGCTTCCGGCGTAGCGACTTTCCGAACAACGCCGCCCTGGCCGCGAGACGAACAATGCTCATCGGTGATGTCGTATAGGTTTGCAGCGCTTCGGCGCCACAGCTAGTTTAACGCGGGCATGCCGTGGTATGGCCGCGGGTAATAATTACTTTCGCGATCACTCCCAGGCAAGCGGAACCAGCTTCGACCGGTACGCCTCAGCGACGACAATCTGTGATTCCCCAGGCGACAATGCGTCCATCCGTGCGCTTCCCCCATCTTCTCGCGGCGATACTTGCTCTTGGTTGCGCCGCGCGGGCGACTGCGCAGGCTCGTTCGGTACTGCGTGGATTGTCGACGCCGCTGGCCGAGGGAGTCATTACCGTCAGCGGTGATTCCGTCGATCGCCTGCGACTCGCGCAGCTCGAGGGACGGGCTCCGCTCCAGGGTCTCATACTGCGCTCGACTTCGTCGCTGATGAATCCGCGTAGCGCCGGCGGACGGACACAGCGATTCACGATCGTCGCTCCCGCGCTGACTTTCGTCAACAACGGCAGCCTTCCGTTCGGCCAGAACGACGGAGCCTTGTGGGCGGGTGTTGGAACCAACATCCGCGCCCTCGCCGGATTCACGGCAACCGTGGGGCCGGTGCGACTCATTCTGATTCCCGAATTCGTGCATTCGGCGAACAAGGACCTGTCGATCAATCCATACGATCCCAAGTTTGGCCCCCAGTTGTTCCTGCGCCGGGCACGGAATGCTTTCTCGTCGCCCTGGAATCAGTTCCCCTATTCGATCGACATGCCGCCGCGCTTTGGTGATGCTTCGTTCAGTAAGACGTATCCTGGGCAGTCATCACTGACATTGACGGCCGGACCGGTTGAAGCCGGCGCCGCCACGGAGAATGAGTGGTGGGGTCCGGCGCTGCGCAATCCGATCGTGATGAGCGACAACGCCGCGGGATTTCCCCACGTTTTCTTCCGCACCTCGCGCCCCCTGACGTCGATCGTCGGGACCATCGAGGCGCGCTGGATTGTCGGGGCCCTGCACGAGTCGCAATGGTTCACCAGATCCACGGACGCGGACAATATCAGATCGCTGAGCGCTGCCGCACTGGCCTGGAAGCCCAACCCGGAGTCAGGCCTCACGCTGGGCATCACGCGCTCCGTGTTTTCGGCGACCACAGGAAGTGGCGACGTTGCCGGTCATTTCCTCGACGTTCTGAAGAAGACCGGCCATCCAGACGCGCTTCCGATCAACGACAGCTCGCTTACTCCGGGAAAGGATCAGCTGATCTCGGTCTTCGCGAGGTGGGCGTTGCCTGCCTACGGTCTGGAGAGCTACGTCGAGTGGGGGCGCGCCGATCTCCCGGTGTCACTCCGCGATTTCATCGAGCAGCCGGACAACTCGCGAGGATACACTGCCGGAATCCAATGGGTTAGACCAATCGGGCCGGACTCGCACTTCCGCATTCAGGGCGAGGTGACCAACGTCGAGCAGAGCGCGACCTATCAGTTTCGTCCGGTAGGTTCGTTCTACACCAGCCGTGCGGACATCCAGGGCTATACGTACGAAGGGCAGGTGATCGGAGCCGGTATCGGCCCCGGCTCCTCGGGTCAGTGGATTGCGAGCGATTTCTTCAAGGGCAACTGGCAGTTCGGCGTGACCGCGGGGCGCACTCGCTTCAACAACGATCCGTACTGGCTCCTGAACTGGGCGCTGACTGTCTATGCCTTCAACTGTGGCAACGACGTCACGACTTACCCGGGACTGCGCGCCGGCTATTCGAACTCACGCTTCCGCGTTCGCGCCGATTACACTGCAGCATCTCGCTACAATACTTTCTTCCAGAACAGGAACAGCTGTCAGCCCGGGGGAGACGGAAGCGATCGTACAAACAAGAACTTCTCCCTCACACTCACCACGTTCGGTTGGTAGCGCCCTAGAAGGCCTGCCTGATCCCGAGCTGAAAGTTCGCGTTGGCGCGATCGGTGATGAAATTTCGATCGAGATCGTCGGTCAGCGTAAGCTTTGCGTTCACGTCGAACGGCCCGATGAACCGCGTTGCTTCGAGTCCAATAGAATTCATTACGTCAACGCCGTTCGGCGCCGCCGGTCCGGATCGGTAGGTCGTGCGAACCTCGTGGTTGACCACCCGCGAAACGAACGCCGTCAGCCGGCCCTTTGTGTTGTACATGTCGTACGCAAGCGTCTGCGCGCCCCCGCTTCCCGGCGCGACGTCGGCGCCTAACAGCTGACCGCGGTAGGTATGTCCCTGGCGGAGAGTGAAGTGCACGTAGACGAGTCCCTCGTCTCGCGTACGCGAGCCCCCCGGCCATTCGTAGTTGAACACCTCTCCGCGTAATGCGTGCATCACGCCGCCGGAGAGCCACGCCTTCCGGAATCCGATGTTGACCGTCCCTTCGTGTTCAGGCTCGAGGATCAGATCGCGCGCGTTTGCGCTGTAGTCCTCGCGCCCGTACTCGCCATACACCTCGAACCCACTACCTGGCGGCGCCCATCGAAGAAAGATCGATGCGAGCTGGTTCTCCTTCAGGCTCGAGAGGTCGCCCCCGATGGCCGTATCGGTCTCCTGCCGCAGGCTGCGCTTGAACAGGTTCTGAAAGGGCAGGCCAAGATTGTGGGATGAAATGCCGCTCGAATCGCTGGCCGCATGGAAGAACCGCGCTCCTCCGATCTCGAGTCCTGGCGCTCCCCGTATCTGTAGACTGGCAATGAGTCCCGCCATGAACCGGCGCTTGCCCGGCTGCGCGAAGGTCCTGAAGTATTCCGGGCCGGTAACCGATGAGTACGCCGACTGGTCGAGCTGACCATACACGATGCGCGTGTGAAGCCTGGCGACATACAGATTGGCTGGATGCGACGTCCCGAAGAAAACGTGCGGGAAGCCGGCGGCGTTGTTTCCCAGAATGTACGGGTAATTATCGGTTGGTCCCCACCACTGATTGGCGGTGGATATTCCCGCGGCTACTCCGAACAGGTCGAAGCGCAACGTGCTCTGGCCGAGGTCGATCTGGCTGTACGGATCGATTCCGAACCGCTGCGGTCGATCGAGCGAAGTCGGGAACTGGCCGTCAGCGAATCGCAGCCGTCCGGTCTCTCCATTCCTGAAAAGCGGAAACGACTGGTTTTCCGCGCGAAATGCAACCGGGGCGAGGATTGCGGAGAACGGCCCCCATCGCGCTGAAATCCCTCCCTGAAATGACGTCGTCAGTCCCTTCCCCTGCCATACGGCGCCGTCGTTGCCGCCGAAGGGGTAGGAGCTGTTCAAATAGAACGTGAGGTGAGGACGGACGTAGTCCCATTGAAAACCGCTCGACGGCGGCCGGCGCTGAAGGTCGTACCGATGTGCCCAGGGGTGATCGTCGTCTTTTGCCGCAAGCAGGTCGATCTCGGAGGGCGAGAACGATCGGATGCTCCACGGATAGCTTTCGGATTTTCCGGCTGTCTGAAGATATCGCAGGTAACTCTCGAGCTCGCCGCCGGGGAACACTTCGCTGCGACCGCCGGCGGACGTCTGCGCAGCCGCGTCACGCGGACCGGTGAGCGGTGAGCCGATGAGCGTTGAAGCGACGAGCGCAAAGGTGAATGAAATCGCACGCATGCGCCGCTGACGGACAGTTTGCTCAAACAGCGACACCCTGGCCGCGATACAAGCGTTACTCATCAGTGCGTTGTCGAGGGTGAGGTTTGCAGGGGTTCGGCGCCACCGCTAACTTAACGCGGGCGTGCCGCTGTATGGCCGCGGACTATAATTACTTTCGCGTTCACTTCCCGGCAAGCGGGATCGGCTTTCACCGCCACGCGAGCCGCGGCGACAATCTATCATTTCACAGGCGACAATGCGTCCATTCCCGCGTTCCCCGTATCTACTGGTCGCGATACTCGGTCTCGTGCCATTGGTCAGCGCTGGAACGCAGACCGTCCCGGCGAGCGTGGAAACCCGCCCGTCGCTGACACAGGGAGTGATAACAGTCGGCAGCGATTCGGTCGATCGGCTGCGCATCGCCGAGCTCGAGGGGAATGCTGCTCCCGAGGGTCTCATGCTGCGATCCACTTCCACGCTCATGGATCCACGTCGCA
>JAHFCS010000037.1:0-1438 GCA_023249395.1 Gemmatimonadota bacterium | reverse complement strand
AGGTCGTTCACGATCGTCTTGCCCCAGCTGACGTTCATCAACAACTCGACACTCCCCTTTGGCCAGAACGACGGAGCTCTGTGGGCGGGGAAGGGCTCCAATCTGCGTGCTCTGGCCGGATTCACAGCTTCGGTCGGTCCGCTGCGAATAGTCGTCATTCCCGAGCTCGCGTATTCCGCCAACAACCGACTGTCGATCGATCCTTCCGACCCGCGTTTCGTCAAGCCGGTTCCTGCCAATCGGAGCAAGTACTCGTCGCCGTCGAACGTATTTCCCTATTCGATCGACATACCCTGGAGATTCGGTGACGCCGCGCTCAACAGGATTTATCCCGGGCAGTCATCGGTGAGTTTTACCTCCGGGCCGGCCGAAGTCGGCGCTGCCACCGAGAACGAGTGGTGGGGGCCGGCGATACGCAATCCGATAGTGATGGGCGACAACGCCCCGGGCTTTCCGCATGCTTTCCTCCGCACCTCGCATCCCGTCAACACCATTGTCGGCAGACTGGACGGACGATGGATCGTCGGTGGACTTAACGAGTCTGACTACTTCGATGACGATCCGTCAAACGACGTACGCTCACTCAGCGCGCTCGGCATCACCTGGAAGCGAAACGCCGCTTCGGGCCTGACGCTTGGCTTCACTCGATCAGTGTTCTCGGTCGCCAGCGGATACAGCGATGTTCCGAGCCACCTTTTCGACGCCCTCAAGAACACGGGACATCCCAACGCCAGGGCGCTCACTGACTCGACGATAATTCCCGGGAGTGATCAGATATTTTCATTGTTCGCGCGATGGGCGTTGCCTCGATACGGGCTCGAGAGCTACGTCGAGTGGGGCCGTGCGGAGTTTCCCGTCTCGCTTCGCGATTTTCTCAAGCAGCCTGAGCACACGCGCGGCTACACAACCGGAATTCAATGGGCTCGCCAGATAAGTGACGACGCACATTTCCGAGTGCAGGCGGAAATCACGAACGTGGAGCAGAGCACGACCTACCGATTCAGACCGATTGGGTCTTTCTATACCAGTCGTTCGGTCATTCAGGGCTACACGAATGAGGGTCAGGTAATCGGTGCCGGGCTCGGTCCAGGATCGTCCGGGCAATGGATTGCCGGCGATTACTTCAAGGCAGGCTGGCAGTTCGGCCTCACGGCGGGGCGTCTCCGGTTCAACAACGACGCGTTCTTCCTGCTGTCGTACGCAAGTCGCTGCGGGCATGACGTGACGACCTTCCCCGGAGTGCGCGCCGGCTACTCGAATTCCTACTTTCGGCTGCGCGCGGACTACGCCTCGGCGTCGCGCTACAACACGTTCTTCCAGAACAAGAACAGCTGCGAAAGCGGAGGCGAAGGGAGCGACCGGTCGAACAAGAATCTCTCCGTGACTCTCACGACTTTCGGCTGGTGAGCGATTGTACGATCGGTATTACGAGAGGCAC
>JAHFCS010000474.1 GCA_023249395.1 Gemmatimonadota bacterium | reverse complement strand
GTGACTTCGCGAAGATTGCCGTCAAGGCTGGAGAAGGACAAGTCCGTGCGGGTCGGCGAGTGGCCCGCCTACCCGCGGCCCGCTGTTGCGGTAATTCCGCTCGACCATACCTTGAGCAAGTGAGAATCTTCATTATCTCCGCATTGTTCGCGGTGGCCGCAGTGCTTGCGCCGGCTGCTACCGCACGCGGTCAGTCTCGGGTCACAGCTCCACTCCGAGTCTTCATTGACTGCGAGATCCAGGGTTGCGATCTGGATTACTTTCGCACTGAAATACCGTTTGTTGATTACATGCGGGACCGCAAGGATGCCTCGCTCCACGTACTCGTCACGAATCAATCCACAGGCGGCGGTTCGAGCGCCTACACGCTCACGTTCATTGGTCTTCGCGACCTCGCCGGACTGACAGATACGCTTCACTACAATGCGCCCCAGTCGTCCACTGACGACCAGAAGCGAAACGGTCTGGCGCGCATCATCAAGCTCGGCCTGGTGCGTTATGTCGCGCGGACATCGGCAGGGGATCGGTTGCAGGTGAGTTATTCGCCGGCGAGCGGAGCAGATTCCGGCGCGGGCAAATCGCGTTCCCGCGATCCGTGGAATCTCTGGGTCTTCCGAATTAACGCCAACGGAAATTTCAGCGGCGAGGAATCCCAGCGGTTCGCTTTTCTCCGCGGTTCCACATCGGCAAACCGAACGTCAGAGACATGGAAGGCGCGGATGAGCGTCCAGGGTGATTACAACGAGAGCAAGTTCACATTCAGTGACGGCTCGAAGTTCGCCAGTTACACTCATTCATACGGGGCGACCCAGCTTCTGGTGAAAAGCCTCGGCCCGCACTGGTCGGCGGGTGAGCGTGGGTCGCTCAGCTCGTCCACCTTCCTCAATCAAAAGCTGTTCCTTCGACTTGCTCCAACCATCGAGTACGACATCTTCCCGTATTCCGAAGCGACCCGCCGCCAGCTCAGCTTTCAATACGCCATCGGGCTGAACTCATTCCGCTACGAGGACACGACGATCTTCGGCAAGCTATCGGAGGTGCGTCCCGACCAGACATTGTCAGCCGCCCTGGATCTCAAACAGCCGTGGGGATCGGTTAGCACTTCGCTCGAGGGAGCTGCCTATCTCGACGATTTCAGCAAGCGCCGCGCTGTTCTCTTCAACGCTCTCAACCTGCGTCTGTTCAAGGGATTCAACATCAGCATGTTCGTCAGCGCCTCGCTGGTGCGCGACCAGCTCTATATCGCGAAGGGGGATCTCAGCGACGAGGACATTCTGGTAAGGCGGCGGCAGCTCGCGAGCTCGTTCAGCTATTTCGGCGGGATCGGACTCAGCTACACCTTTGGCTCGATCTTCAATAACATCGTCAATCCGCGTTTCGACGGGGCGAGCGGCGGAATGTTCTTCTTCTAGGGAGTGCGCGCGGCGGGATTCGGACCCACGACCTTCGGGGACGGAGCCTAGTAGCCGGAGCCTCTATGCCCATTGCCTCCGATGACGATTGCGGCAACCGCGATGGCAGCTACAATGGCCACTATGAGGATAGTCTTTTTTTGGGATCCCGACATTTCAGCTGCGGCGACGTTCTTCTCTCTCGCGTAATCCGTAGCGGTCGTTGTCGCCGCCGTCTGCGCCGCTGGTGCACCCGGGGCGCTCGAGGAGTAGGTGGCGTCGTTGTTCTCACTCATCGTGCTGAAGCCTCGATCGCGAGCGAGCGTGCCGCGCCTGAAATGACAGATCGCCGGGCTTTTCGGCGGTGAGAAGCCGCATGAGGCGCGGATTGATGAAAAGCTTCTCACGGCCTACTTTGATTTCCTCGAGGACGCCCACGTCGCGCAACTGCTTGAGATAGACTGCAGCCGTCTGCCGATGAGCGATCCCTGCATCCACGACGTTCTTGATCCGGCAATAGGGCTGCACGAAGATCAATTCCACCAGCTCTCGGCTGTACGCCCCATACGCTTCCTTCCGTGCATACTCGGCCGTCTCCTGCATCAACTGGCGAATGGCGCGTATGCGCTCCGTTGTCCAGCGGGCGGTCTCATCCACTGCGCGCAACATATACAGTATCCAGTCCTCCCACGTGTCGCTCGTCGTCACGGCAAGCAGCAGCCGATAGTAGTCGGTCCTGTGCTGAATCATGGCGCGACTCAGGTACAGGATCGGAAGGTCAAGGAGATCCTGTTCTACCAGAAAGACCAGATTGAGGATTCTTCCCGTGCGTCCGTTCCCGTCGGTGAAGGGGTGGATTGCCTCAAACTGGTAGTGCGCCACCGCCATTCGGATTAGCGGGTCCAGATCTTCCGCCTCGTGTAGAAACCGCTCCCAGTTCGCGAGAAGCGTCCGCAGCAACGCCTCACTTTCTGGTGGCGTGTAGACGACCTTACCGCTCCGCTCGTTTACGAGCGCAGTTCCCGGCACCCGGCGCACATCGAGATCAACGCCGAGCAACGTGCGGCACACATCGACCGCGGTCGCCGTCGCGAGAGGTTTCTTCTTTAGCGACTCGACTCCCTGGCGTAGCGCAGTTCGATACCGCAATGCCTCCTTGGTGTCCGGGTCGGCGAGTGCAGCGCGATCGGGCTGGGCATACCGGAAAAGCTGATCGGTAGTCGTGACAATGTTCTCGATCTCCGAGCTCGCCCGCGCCTCGAGCAGGGGGATGGTGTTGATGAGGACATCCTGGTTGGGCAGCAGTTGCCCGGCCTGCTTAAGCTCGGCTACGGCTGCGCGCGCCTTGATGCAAGCCTTGAGCACGGGCTTGCTCTCCAGGTCCACGC
>JAHFCS010000036.1 GCA_023249395.1 Gemmatimonadota bacterium | reverse complement strand
TCCAGGGCTGGAGCGGATTGTCGCGGAGGAGATCCAGCAGCTGGGTATTACGGGCGCGAAGCAGATCGAGGGCGGCGTGATTTTCACCAGCGATCTGACTCGGCTTTACGAAGCAAACCTCCATCTTCGTGCAGCGAGCAGAGTGGTGGTGCGAGTGGCTGAATTTCACGCCAGCAGCTTTCACGAGCTTGAGAGACGGGCGAAGCGAATTCCCTGGGACCAATATCTTCGCCCCGGAGCGCGCTCGAGCTTTCGCGTGACCTGCAGAAAGTCACGTCTCTATCATTCGGATGCAGTAGCGGAACGATTCGCGGATGCAGTAGCACAGAAGGTCGAGGGAGCTGCATTCTCTCCGGCCGCGAACGCGCCCGCTGACGATGTCGATGATCCACCGGCGGACGAAGCACCCTCGCAGCTATTCATTGTCCGTTTGGCCCACGACAACTGCGTCGTGAGCGTCGACAGCTCGGGCGCACTACTGCACCGGCGTGGCTATCGCCAGGCTGCCGGTAAGGCGCCGCTGCGCGAGACACTGGCCGCCGCAATGGTGATTGGGAGCGGATGGGACCTCAGTTCGCCCCTCGTGGATCCGATGTGCGGATCGGGGACGATCGTCATCGAAGCGGCGCTGATGGCTCGCCGTATCGCTCCGGGCATTAGCCGGGCATTTGCATTTCAGTAGTGGCCCGGATACGACTCCGGTGCGTGGGAAGCAGTGCAGTCAAGAGCCCAAGATCAAGTCTCATCTTCGTCAATGGGTGTCTTGATGGCGTCAGACAGAGACGATGGTGTCGTTAAATCGGCTCAGGAGAATGCGGCCTTGGCTGGGGTCGGAAACGACATCGATTTTCAGGTACGCCCAATTTCAGCGATAGAGCCCCCAGTGGGACCAGGGTGGATGATCACCAACCCTCCCTATGGATTTCGCGTCGGCGAGCGCGGGTCGCTCAGAAACCTCTACTCGCAGCTCGGCAAAGTCGTCCGATCGCGGGCAAAGGGCTATACCGTCGCGCTGCTCTCTGCGGACAGCATGCTCGAGTCAATGCTCCAGATAAAGCTCGAAGAGATTTTCCGCACGAAGAACGGAGGAATACCTGTGCGATTGATGAAAGGTTTGGCGGTATGAGCGACACCGGCAGACTCGCTTCCATCAACAGGTCAGACGGCGGCGTCCCGAAGCTGCCAGTCAACTCGGCCAGAATCACCGTCGATGGAGTCGATGCCGACCGGCAAGCCGACAGGATTCATCATGGAGGCCCGGACCGAGCCGTCTGTCTCTATTCCCTCGAACACATTCTCGCTCTGCAGGCCGAAGGCAATCCGATCTACCCGGGATCGATTGGAGAGAACCTGACGCTGACCGGGGTTCCGTGGGACTCGATGATACCAGGCGTGACTCTGGACATCGCTGATGTCCGGCTCATGATCACGTCGTATGCGGCTCCTTGCCGGACAATCCGGCGGTCGTTCCGTGACCATCACATAAGCCGCATCTCCGGCAAGCTCCATCCGGGCTGGAGCCGAGTGTACGCGCGAGTGCTTCGGGAAGGCACGATCAGCGTTGGAGACCCGGTAACACTGCTGGTTCCGTAAAGCGTGGCTGCGATGGCTGCAGGCCGCCAAAAAGAGGCCTTAACTGGACCTCGACTATTGAGGCCTAAGGCATCCCGATCTGGCACGGTACCTGCCTTTCATTAGAGTCTGGGCGCGTACTGCGGCCATAATTCAGGAGGAAAAAGTGAGATTTAACCGAATGCTTCTCTTCGTCCCGGCAGCCATTTTGGCGGTTGCATGCGGGCGTGATGATAGCAACAAGCGTGTAGACGACGCTCTGAATTCTGACCTGTCTCTGGCGGCGCAGGCTCGCCCATACACAGCGTTGGACAGCATCTCGGCTGCGGAGCGTGCAGCGCAGGCGCAGGGCCTGGCCCCGGTGGGCTATGTCGGTGGTCAGCCAGTCTACTCGACACCGCGTCGCTCCACGGCGACAGTCCGCCGGACGAGCTCGAGCCGATCCTCGTCAGGGGTCTATTCCGCCCCGCGTCAGGTGATCGTCAAGCACACCAAGCGTGATGCCGCGATCGGCGCAGCGACAGGTGCCGTGATTGGTGCAGTTACGAGCCGCGACAGGGTCAAGGGTGCAGTTATCGGCGGTGTCGCCGGTGCCATCCTTGGTGGCGTCATCGGAAACAACGTCGACAAGACGAAGCGGTAAACTGGTCAGTCGCTTCAGCAGTTACGCGCCCCGTGTCTCATGAGAGATGCGGGGCGCATTGCTTACGCGCCTATATGGCAGTGGACTTCGATTGATTGCGAGGACGCGACTCCAAGCTTGTAGCCGTGAGTCATGGTTTGAGTGTCCACACTCTGCGTCCTCTGAGTAGGACACGAAAAGGATTAGAGCTGCGCGAGCTCCGAAGAATCCTCGCATTCAACTTCTCGGCCCTCTCTCCGGGGCATTAAATTAGGCGCATGCCGACCCAGCCCATCACCAGCGTCTTCAATGATGGATACGTAGCCGAGGTTTATGAGGCCTATCGGCGCGATCCCGATGCGGTGGACGAATCGTGGCGGCAATTCTTCCGGTTCGCCGAATCGCTAAGCGGCATCGCTGCAGCTGCTCCTACGCCGGCTGCGCCTGCCGGGGCTACGACCACTTTGACCGACTCAGGGGTCCTGCGGAAAGCGGCGGGAGCGGCTGGACTGTTCGATTCAATTCGTGCCTACGGGCACCTGGCCGCTGAGATCGACCCGCTCGGGACGCGTCCTCCCGGAACGCCGGAGCTGACGCCGGAATTTCACGGGATCACGGAAGCCGATCTCCAGGCCATCCCCGGCGCTACACTCAATGCTCCCGAGCTGACCGCTGCGGAAGCAGTGGAGCGGTTGCGGAAGCTCTACTCGTCAAACGTCGGCTTCGAGTTCGATCACCTGGGAGCCGCGAAGGAAAGAGAGTGGCTTCGACAGCAGATCGAGAGCGGAAGAGTGCAGCAGCCGCTTAGCACGGGCGAAAAGAAGGCGATTCTTCGGCGTCTCACCGAGGTCGACGGACTCGAGCGCTTCCTCGGTCGCGTCTACCAGGGCTACAAACGCTTCTCGATAGAAGGCGTTGATATTCTCGTGCCGATGCTCGATGTGGCGATAGACATGGCGGCCGCCGAGGGGGCGCAGGAAGTGCACGTCGCGATGGCACATCGCGGTCGCATCAATGCTCTTGCGCACATTCTCGACAAGCCGTACGAGACGATATTCGGCGAGTTCGAGGGCAAGCACGCGACTGCGAGTGCCGAGAGCGAGACGGGGGACGTCAAATATCACCTCGGCGCGAAGGGAAAACGCGAAGTTGCCCGGGGCCGTGAAATCATCGTATCGCTGATCCCGAATCCAAGTCACCTCGAATTCGTCAATCCAGTTCTTCAGGGAGTAGCGCGCGCGCGGCAGGATGTGCTCTCTACCGGAGACGAGAGGGACGAGTCATCGGTCGTGCCCATCTGCATACACGGAGACGCTGCATTTCCGGGTGAAGGCGTGGTAGCCGAGACCTTCAACATGTCCCGGCTGCGAGGATTCCGCGTCGGCGGCACTCTGCATATCATCGCCAACAATCAGGTGGGATTCACCACCGATCCGTGTGACGGGAGGTCGACGCGCTATGCAAGCGACCTAGCGAAGGGCTTCGAGGTTCCCATCGTGCATGTCAATGCTGAGCATCCCGATGCCTGCGTCCGGGTGATGCGCCTTGGAGTCGAATATCGCGCGAAGTTCGGCAAGGATTTTCTGATCGACCTCGTCGGGTACCGGCGCCACGGACACAACGAGACGGATGAGCCGGCATTCACGCAGCCTGCCCTCTACACTCAGATCAGGTCCCATCCCACTCCGCGGCAGGTATGGGGAAGCCGCCTGGTGGCGGAAGGAACTGTCACGGAGGACGACGTCAATGCGATCGACGCCGAGATCACGGCGAATTTCGAACGCATTCAAAGCGCTGCGATGCCTGAGGACGTAGAACACAATGGGGAAGAGACAACGGCGATCGAGGACGAGCGGCGCGAGACGAAAGCTGCTGCCGATATCGAGAATCCCCGCCCGGACCAGCTGATCTCGGCGAACGAGCAGCTGTTGGCATGGCCGCCGACGATCAAGCCCAACCCGCGACTGGCGAAGACTCTTCAGCGCCGGCGGGAAGCGATGGGAGATGCGGGTGGCATCGACTGGGGTCACGCCGAAGCGCTTGCGTTCGCCTCACTGGTGGTGAGCGGCACGACCGTACGAATGACTGGTCAGGACGTGGAGCGCGGGACGTTCTCGCACCGGCAGTCGGTGCTGCACGACGCGGAGACGGGTGAGGCGTACACTCCACTCGCGCATTTGTCGCAGGCAAAGGGGAGATTTGAGATCTGCAACAGTCCGCTGTCGGAAACGGCGGTGCTGGGCTTCGAGTACGGTTTCAGCACGGCGAGGCCCGACGCCCTCGTGCTGTGGGAAGCGCAGTTCGGAGATTTCGTGAACGTCGCGCAGCCGATCATTGACCAGTTCATCGCATCGGATCGCGCAAAGTGGGGCCAGGATTCATCCGTCGTACTGTTGCTGCCTCACGGATACGAGGGGCAAGGTCCCGAGCATTCAAGCGCGCGACTCGAGCGGTTCCTTCAGCTTTGCGCCGACGGCAACATGCGGGTCGCTTATCCGTCAACGCCAGCGCAGTACTTCCACATCCTGCGACGGCAGGCACTCACTGCTCCCAAGCGCCCTCTGGTGCTTATGCAGCCGAAGAGCCTTTTGCGCATGCCTGAGGCTGCATCGAAACTCAGCGATCTGACCGAAAGCCGCTTCCGCACGGTGATAGACGATCCGATCGCGTCCGAAGCGCGAGAGTCCGTCACTCGCCTCGTGTTCTGCACGGGCAAGATATACTACGATCTTGTCGCCCAGCGTAAACCGCATGTCGCACTGGTGAGAGTCGAGGAGCTGTATCCCTGGCCACATGAAGAGGTGGCGCGGATCGTGGACCTCTATCCCGACGCAACGGAGGTCGTGTGGGCGCAGGAAGAGCCAAAGAACATGGGCGCGTGGACCTATGTATCGCCGCGGTTACGCGTGTCGACAGGTAACGCGATGATCGTGCGCTACGTTGGTCGTCTCGAGCGGGCAAGCCCCGCTGAAGGCTACACGTCGGCGCACAAGACGGAGCAGGATCGAATCGTCGCCGAGGTGAACGCCGAGCGTCCGTCACCGGCAGGTGCGAAACGACGCGGCGCTACCGTAAGCTCCTGAGTAGTTCCGGTCTTCTCATACCAGCCGAATGATGAAGCAAGCTTGGTTCGTCCTTGCGGCGGCAATCACGATCGCCGCGCCGCGCTCCCTCGTTTCGCAGGAGCGCGGCGCGATTGCAGATGGAGCGGCGCCGGCGTCCGTCCCAGGGGAAAGGCCTCGCGTACTTTGGATCGCCGCGCATCCCGACGACGAGGACACGCAGATCATCACATGGCTGTCGCGCGCGGGGCGCGCGGAGACAGCGTATCTGTCGTTCAACCGCGGCGACGGCGGCCAGAACCTCATCGGCAACGAGCTTGGCGAACAGCTGGGGATCATTCGCACCGAGGAGCTGCTGGCGGCCCGGCGTGTGGATGGAGCGCACCAGTATTTCACACGCGCCTACGATTTCGGATTCTCTAAGACAGCGGACGAGACGTTCAGCCACTGGCCGAAGGACTCGCTTCTCGCCGACGTAGTGACGGTGATCCGGGCGTTCAGGCCGCACGTGATCATGACTACATTCTCCGGCACACCTCGGGACGGTCACGGGCAGCATCAGGTATCGGCGATCCTGGCCAAGGAAGCGTACGAGACCGCCGCAGCCGACACGATTCGGTTCCCTGTCAGCGTGTACGGCCGTCCCTGGACTCCGCTCAAGTTCTACCGGTCGGCTTTCTTCTCGCCGGGCGAGGGAACGCTTCGCATCAATGTCGGCGAGTACAACCCAAACCTCGGAAAATCATACCAGGAGATAGCCGCCGAGAGCCGCTCGCAGCACAAGTCGCAGGGATTCGGGACGCTACAGCGAAAAGGAGTGATCTGGGATGCCATTCGACGCGACGCCACACGAGTCAATGCCGCAACGGCGCCGAAGGATGAGCACTCGATATTCGACGGACTTGAGAATCTCGTGCGGCCGGCAGCGGACACCATCGACGCCAGAATCGCCGAGCCGAATGTGGCAGTCGAAGCCGTGGCCGATCGTCAGACAGTTGCGCTTGGAGACAGCGCCCGCGTGATGGTGACGATCTACAATCGGAGCCCGATCCAGATTACTGCCCGACCCACCTGGGCCGGCGCTCCTGCCGGATCGATAATCGCGATCGAACCCGACAGCAGCTATCGGTGGACGACGTTCGTGCGCGGTACGGAGATCACTCAGCCATGGTGGCTGGCCACGCCGAGAAATGGAGATCTGTTCTCACCACCGATCGGCCCCTTGTCGGAAGACGAGCGAGATAAGCAGGGGTGGCTGGGCGTGACTGTCTGCGGCAGCGGAAAGAGCTGTGTCGGCCATCGAGCCCCCGCTGTCTATCATTTTGCTGACCCGGTACGAGGCGACATTCAGCGTCCCCTCGTGGTGGCGCCACCTTTGAGTGTAACGCTCGATCGTCAGATCGAGCTCGCGCGCGCAGGTGTTCCCCTTGATCGATTTTTCGCGGTCACGGTGAGATCGGCGCTGATGTCGCGCAAGCCGGTCACCGTGTCGTTGTCGCTGCCGAGCGGGCTCGTCGCCGACTCGGCGGAGCGAATGGTCATGCTGGATTCAGCGGGAACGCGGACAGTCACATTCCGAGTGAGGGGTAAGCTGTCGCCGGGTACGCACAACCTTCAGGCGATTGTGAAGGAAGACGGCGTCACCAGCCGGATGGGCTATGTACCAATCGACTATGAGCATATCACTCCCGAGCGCCAATACCGCGATGCGGTGGTCGCGATCAAAGCGATGGATGTTGCAGTGCCGCCGAAGCTGCGGGTCGCATACATCCCTGGCGTCGGCGACAATGTCGCGCCGGCGCTCAAGCAGCTAGGGATTCCGGTGACGATCATCGAGCCATCGGACATTCCCGCAGCCGATTTGTCCTCTTACACGACGGTCGTAGTGGGACCGCGGTCGTACCAGGCGAGCAGGGAGCTAAGGGACAACAATCAGTATCTGCTTGGCTACGCCAGGAACGGCGGGACGCTTGTCGTGCAGTACGGCCAGTACGAGATGACGACGCCGGGCATGATGCCGTATCCGATCACCATTGCCCGGCCGCACGACCGTGTTACCGACGAGAACGCGCCCGTGACGGTGCTCGATCCGGCGTCGCGTGCGCTTACAACGCCGAACCGTATCACGCAGGCGGATTACGAGGGATGGATTCAGGAGCGCGCGTTATACATGCCACGTACCTTCGACCCGGCATATCGTTCGCTCCTCGCTATGAACGATCCCGGCGAGCCGCAGAACAAGGGGGCAATCCTCGTGGCTCCCTACGGGAAGGGTTTGTACGTGTACACGACGCTGGCTTTCTTCCGCGAGCTGCCGGCTGGCGTCAGCGGTGGCACACGCCTCTTCGTAAACCTGCTCTCCTTGAAGAGCGGCAGCGCCAGATGAGGCGATGGCCGGCAGTCGCGCTCCTTCTGTCGGTTCTCGCATGCACCAGCGACAACCGGACCGTTCTCACAGTCTACTCTCCGCACGGGAAGGAACTGCTGGAATTTCTCGAGAAGGGATTCGAGAAGGCCCACCCCGACATCGATGTCCAGTGGGTGGACATGGGATCACAGGAGGTGCTGGACCGCGTTCGGGCAGAGAAGGACAATCCTCAGGCGGATGTCTGGTTCGGAGCACCGGCGGAGGCATTCGATCGGGCGACGCGGGAGAACCTGCTCGAGCCCTATATCCCGAGCTGGTCGAACGCGATAAGCGTGGAGGGGCGTGAGAACGGTGATCACTGGTACGGGACGTACCTGACACCGGAAGTGATCGCCTACAACACCCAGGCGGTCTCAGCGGCCAACGCGCCGAAGGACTGGGATGATGTTCTCGATCCGAGGTGGAAAGGAAAGGTGCTCATTCGTGACCCGATTGCATCGGGCACGATGAGGGCGATATTCGGAGCCATCATCGCCCGATCGGTCGGGAAGACAGGCAGCCCTGAGGCCGGTTTCGAATGGCTCCGGCGTCTCGACGCCAATACCCGCGAATACGTGCTGAATCCGACGATTCTCTACCAGAAGATCGGAAGGCAGGAAGGGATCATCACACTCTGGGACATGCCGGACATCGCGACGCTGCAGCAGCGGACGGGGATACCGGTGGGCTACGTGATCCCGTCGAGCGGAACGCCGGTGCTGGTTGACGGGATAGCGATCGTGAAGGGCACGAAGCATCCGAAGGAAGCGCGGCTCTATTATGAGTTTGTGACCATGCTGCCGGCGTTGATTGCAGCGGCGGATCAGTTCCTGAGGATTCCCGCTCGCACAGACGTGCCCGTCACGTCCTTGCCACGATGGATCCAGGATGCGAAGTCGAAGATCAAGCCGATGTCGGTTGACCGGCAGGTGATGGCCGAGCATCTCGACGAGTGGATGAAGTACTGGGACACGAACATCAGGAATCGCGGGCGCAAACAGTGAGCGCGGGCGCGCTCGCGCTGCAAGGAATCACCCGGCGCTTCGGCGACCATACGGCAGTTGACGATGTTTCGCTCGAGATTGCGGCCGGGGAGCTGCTCGCACTGGTGGGGGCATCCGGATCGGGAAAAACCACCACCCTCAGGATCGTTGCGGGATATGAGATTCCTGACAACGGGCGAGTGATGCTCGATGGCGAGGACATCACGGCGCTGCCGCCGCAGAAGCGCGGATTCGGAATGGTCTTTCAGCATTACGCGCTTTTTCCACACATGTCGGTGGAAGACAACATTGCTTTCGGACTGGAAGCGCGTGGAACTCCGAAGGCGAAACGACTGGAGCGGGCGAAAAACGCACTCGACTCCGTTGGGCTCGGCGGCGCTGGTAAGCGGGGAATCCAGTCGTTATCGGGAGGTGAGCAACAGCGGGTCGCGCTCGCGCGAGCGCTTGTGATCGAGCCCCAGGTGCTGCTCCTCGACGAGCCGCTTTCCAATCTCGACCCCACGCTCAGGCAGACGACGCGCGACGAACTGCGCGCGATGCTGCACCGAGTCGGAGTATCGGCCCTATTCGTGACGCACGACCAGGAAGATGCGTTCGCGATAGCCGATCGCATTGCCGTGATCAGAAAGGGAAAGCTTCTCCAGGTCGGGACTCCTGAAGAGTTGTACAACAGGCCGGCGTCGCTCGGCGTTGCGAGCTTCATCGGTCGGGCGACAATCCTGCCCGCGGAGCCTGCTGGAGAGCGGATGGCGCTGACGATCGATGGAGTGAGACGCGAGTTCACGGTCCTTCGCCCGGAAGACCAGAAAGTCGCCGGGCCGCGACTGTACGTCGTTCTGCGACCCGATGGGCTCGAGCTGCTGCTGGCGGGCGCAGACGGAGCGTGGCCAGGCGAAGTAGCGACACGGCGATTTGCGGGGAGCAACGCGGTTTATCGCGTGAAGATGGCGGGAGACGTGATGATGGAAGTCGAATCGTCGAGAATGGACGTGCGGGAAGGAGATCGCGTGAGCGTGGGAATTTCGCGAGAGCCGGTGCCGCTCGTCGGAGACGTGTGAGCCACCTGGCCGGCAGAAGCTCAGCGCTGCGGGGAAGCTGGCTGCTCGCACTGCCGGTTCTCGCGCTCTTGTTGTGGACGGTCGTCTATCCGAACGCCGCCGTAATCGCCGGAAGCTTCGAGAACGGCCTCGGCCACTGGCGCGAGTTCGCGTCGAGCCCAACCGATCGAGAGGCGTTGACGACAACGCTCATCATTTCGCTGGCGTCGGTAGTCGCCTCGCTGATCATCGGAGTGCCGCTGGCATTCCTACTCGGGAGATTCGAGTTTCCGGGACGCCGAATCCTTCGCGCGGTGGCGACACTTCCCGCCGCGCTGCCGCCGCTTGTTGGAGTGATCGCTTTCCTCTTTCTGTACGGCGAAAGCGGACTTGTCACCCGTGGAATCCAGCGGCTGCTGGGTTTGCCGGAAGCGCCGTGGAGGCTGACCGGTGTGTGGGCGATCATCTTCGTCCATGCGTACACGATGTACGTGTACGTATTTCTCTTTGTCTCGGCAGGCCTCGAGCGCTTCGACACGACACTGGACGAGGCGGCGGCAGGGCTGGGAGCGAGCTCCTGGCAACGGCTGAGAAGGGTGAC
>JAHFCS010000473.1 GCA_023249395.1 Gemmatimonadota bacterium | reverse complement strand
CGCAGACCGGCGACGTCCAGTAGGCACCATAGGGAATCCATACATCCTCGAACTGACTCACGTATCCTCCTCGTAGGCGGCTATCGAGCCGCCGATGGTTCATGCTTTCTTGTCCCTTTCTTTACTCGACGACCGGACGTTCGTCCGCGCTTACCCGGCCGGGTTACGCCGTACAGCACGAGATCGATCATCTCTTCACCGATTTTTTCGACGCTGCCGTATCGCTCCGGGTCGTACCACATGAAGATCCAGTTGAGCATCCCGAAGATGTACAACGCAGTGTGACGACTGGCGCGCGACTCCTGATTGCTGTCGCTCGGCTCTCCCATCAGCTCCGCGAGGACGTGCGCCATCACGCGGTAGTACTGACGGCGCAGCTCTTCCGTAATGCGATATCGCTTCCCGTTCAGCGACTCGAGCTCGTAGGTGCAGACTTTCAGCTCATTGGGATGGCTGGCAAAGAATTCGAGGTGTCCGACGACAAGCCGGCGCAGCCGCTTCTCTGGTGTGCCGGGACGAACCGCCACCCTCTGCTGCGCCGCGAGCAGCCTCGCGAAGGTGCGATACTGGATTTGATAAAGCAGCTCTTCCTTGCTAGAGGCATAGTGATACAGACCGGCTAGGCTAACCCGCGACGCACGGCTCACGTCGCGCATTGATGTGGCTTCGAAACCTTTCTCTGCGATGAGCGCAGCCGCCGTGGCGAGCAGTGCATCGAGCTTCTGCTGCGTTGCTGCGCGAGTGCCGCGGCGCTGCACTTGTCTTCGAGGTTCCTTCGCTGCGAGGGCGGCTGCTGTCATGGTTTGGGTTGCGCTCAGTGTGTTACTGCGTGTACGGGCCTTGGGTCGAGCGTAGGTGTGGAGCCCATCGCCGCCTCCTGCTCGCGCTTGCGCTCGAGTCCACGAAGAATCTTCTCCGGCGTGATCGGCAGCTCGGTCACACGAACGCCGCACGCGCTGTAAATCGCATTCGCAATCGCGCCGAGTACAGGAACCAGCGATCCCTCGCCAATTTCTTTCGCGCCGAAGGGACCGCGCGGCTCGTAGCTCTCGACCGCGACGCTGTGGACGTGCGGCACATCGCGAATCGTCGGAATCAGATAGTCGTGGAGATTCGGGTTCACGAGTTTCCCGTCACTGCCGGCGACCGTGTCCTCCATCAGCGTTTCGCCGAGTCCCATCACCACCGCGCCCTCGACCTGTCCATGAAGCGTCAGCGGATTGATGACAGTGCCGGCGTCGCTGAAATCGGTGACACGATCCACCGACACGAAGCCGGTCTCGAGATCCACGGTGACTTCAGCGACGACCGTTGAAAAACTGTAGGCCGGTGACGTGCCCACCGCGCCGCCCTTGAAGTCGCCGCCGAGTCCGGCCGGAGGAGTGTACGACCCGATGCCGACGAGCGGGCCGCTCTTCGCGAATGCCCGCCGCGCCGCGACAGTCCAGTCCATCCCGACGTCCGGCCGCTCGGCCATATAGATGCGGCCGTCGCGCGCGACCAATGCGGACGCTTCGCATCCGAGCTCGCGCGCCGCGATATCGAGTAGCTGCTCCTTTACGCGCAGCGCCGCCTCGCGCACGGCGTGACCACCCATCAGCGTCACTCGGCTCGAGTACGACCCGAGATCCAGCGGGCTGATCACCGTGTCGCACTCGGCCAGCCACACCCGGTCGTAGGGAACTCCCAGCTCCTCGGCTGCCATCTGCACCAGCACTGTGTCCGAGCCCTGGCCAATTTCTGCGGCGGCGATGTAGAGCGAGACCCCTGTGCCATCTTCGTGAACGCGTATGAGTGCGTTCGAGTGCGGAAAGTCCGAACGGTAGATGGGGTAGCCGGCGCCCGAGACGAATCCACCGCAGCCTACACCGATGCCGCTGCCCTTCGGCAGCTCGCTGCGTTTGCGAATCCAGTCCGACGCGTCGCGGGCGCTGATCAGCGTCTGCGACATCTCGCACGATGAGATGTCGAGTGCGTTGCAGGTCCGCGTATCGGGCGTCATCGCGTTTCGCAGCCGGATCTCGATTGGATCGATGTCGAGGTCCTCGGCGATCATGTCGAGCAGCGATTCGAACGCGAAGCGAGGCTGCGGTACGCCGTGCCCGCGGAATGCGCCGGAGGCCGGGAGATTGGTGTAGACGCGCAGCCCCTCGTAGCGGTAGTTCGGCATCTTGTACAAGACGGGCAGCATCGAGCCCGCGTAGTACGCGGTGATTACGCCGAAGGAGGTGTACGCTCCACCGTCCAGCACCACGCGTTGCTGTACCGCGGTGATCGTCCCGTCGCGTTTCACACCGATTTTCAGATCGATGTACTGCTTGTGCCGGCCGCGGAAGTGACGGAACATTTCCTCGCGGGAGTACTCAATGCGCACGGGGCGGCCCGTGAGCCGCGCAAGAATTGCGGAGCAGAACTCCAGGGGAGTCGCTTCCGCCTTAGCGCCGAATCCGCCGCCCACCGCGGGGCGAATAACGCGGATCGAGCCCATCGGGATGCCGAGCGTGCGAGAGAGAGACCGGTGGACATAGTGCGGCATCTGCGTCGATGACCACAGCGTCAGGCGGTCGCCGTGCGGCTCCCACTGCGCGAGAGCCGCGTGAGGCTCGAGCGGCGACTGGTATGTTCGGTTGCCGACAAATCGCTGCTCGCGGACATGGTAAGCCGACGCAAACCCGGCATCGACATCGCCGAAATTCCAATCGACGCGCGTATTGATGTTGTTGGCGTAGCGCGGTTTCTCCGGGTGCGCAAGTGGCGCACCAGGTGCGAGCGCGGCCTCCGCG
>JAHFCS010000472.1 GCA_023249395.1 Gemmatimonadota bacterium | reverse complement strand
GGACGCTCGGGCCCTTTCAGCCGCTTCGCGGATGCATCTGTGTTGAGTCCGACAATCAGCGCGTCACCGCGAGCGCGCGCTTCAGTGAGAAGATCGACGTGGCCGGGATGGAGCAGATCGAATACTCCATTGGTGAACACCACCTTACCGGAAAGACGGTCGCGCCGCGCGCGGGCGTCCTGCCACGTGACGGCAATTTTCTCCGAGGGCGGCCTCAATGCGCTCTGCGTTTGGCCGGCTGCGGGCTGCGGTAGTCAGCCGGCGTCAGAGTCGCTGCTCGACAGAGGGCCGCAGGTGCACCGACTTCTGGATGTCGAAAGGCAGCCTCAGCGGCTGATCGTATTCGCTCCAGATGTGGATTGTGCTCTCGTCGCGGACAATGTTGACGTCCTGCGCTTCCGCCGGGAGACCGACGGAATCAGCGAACGATCGCAGGCGGTCCTTGATCTGTGTGTCCGTGCGGAGCTTCGCGAAGCGCGCCTCCTGCTTCATCGCATCGCGCAGACGGTAGTAATCGAGCAGATCCTGCCCGGCGTACATGCCGAAGTAAATGATGGTCACCAGAATAGCGAGCTGGATGATACAACCGAGACGGCTCGCGCCACTCGCGGCGCGGCGCATGGAGCGGCTCACCATTGGGACTGCGCACCCTGGATAATGTCGGCGACGATGCGGTCGATCGCTTGCTTGCGGCCCACCGCCTCCCCCCGCTCTTCGTACTGGCCATCGGCAGACAGGCCTTTCCGCTCCCAGAGCGTTTTGCCGCTGACCTGGTCGACCATCTCGATGTCAACGGAGATCTGAAGCTGCCGCCTTGCGGTGGTAGTCTGCTTGTTGGTCGCGCTGTAGCCGATCGGAATATCGGTTTCGTAGCGCCGGATCGTTCCGCGAACGATCGCGTTTGCGCGCGCTTCGGCGGCGTCGCGGAGACCCAGGCGATCGCGGAGCTGGCTGCGAAGCGACTCGACGAGCTCGCGCTGAAGCTCCGGATTCGCCGTGAGATTCTCGAATGGAATTATCGCGACCGTGTGCACATGCGACGGAAGTCCTCCGCCGGAGAATCCGTAAAAACAGCCGGTGAGCGCCAGTGCGACGCTAAGGACCCCAGATCGCCGCATCAAAAGCTGGAACCTCCTCGTCACGGATGATTCCGAGCCAGAGCTTCCGCCTGCCCGGAACCTCATACAAAAGACGTCCGCCGTCATCACGCGTCACCACCTCCGCAATGCGCCCGCCGTTCAGTCGCACAAGCTGCATCAGCCGCGTTCCCTTGATTGTCACCCTCCACGACGCGGGGCGGCCGATCTCTGCGTAAACCGTCGCTCCATCCTCAGTAACTACGGTATCCGGAAGCGCCGGAATCGCAAGCCGTCCGAGTGCGGCCCACATCATGGCCGGCGGAGGAAGCACGCGCCGAACCTGGCTTCTGGCGGGGCCGCGAAGCGAATCTCCGATCAGCACCGCATGACCGGCGGCGATTCCTCCGGCGAGAAACAAATCCACGCGCGCGCTGTCGGGAGCTGCGGTGCGCATCGCTCCTTCACCGTGGGTCAGGAGGCTGTTCTCTTCGTAATCCCAGCGGAAGACAACGCGGCGGTGACCGACAGGCAGTTGAATGCTCGGCAGCACCCGGTTGGGGGCTGGAGCGCCGGTGAGGGGAGCCACGCGCGGCGCGCAAGCGGTCGCTGCAGACAATGTACCCACCAATATGAAAACTCTTCCGTTCATCGAGGCACCACCGCCAGAATTGCGTCGCCCTGCACTAGCGCATCGAGCGCGCCAAAGCCGCGGAGTACTCTTCCGAAGACGGTGTAATGCCCGTCGAGATGCGGCTGCGGCGAATGCGTGATGAAGTACTGGCTGCCACCGGTGTCGGGACCCGACAGCGCCATGCCGAGCGCGCCACGGTCGTAGCGGCGAGGATTCATCTCGTCGCGGATCGCGTAGCCAGGGCCGCCATTCCCGTCGTCGCGCGGATCACCGTCCTGCGCTACGAAGTTGGGCACAACGCGATGGAACCTCGTTCCTCGGTAATAACCCGATCGCGCGAGGCTCAGAAAGTTGTCAACGGTGACGGGCGCGTCGGCGCCGAAGAGCTCGAGCACGACGTCGCCTCGCGAAGTTCGAATTGTCGCGCGCTGTCTCTCACCGGCGAGCGCTGGAAGAACGTAGGATCTCACAAGTGTCTGATACCATTCCATCGGTCGCGGGGTCCCTGACGTGGACTCCCATCCGTGAAGTGCGGAGACGTGGGCGGCCTCGGCTCTCACGAGCGCGTCGGGCGAAGGTTTGAGTCGCGTAAGACTCGTACGGAGGTCCGCGGGAAACGCAGCGCTGTCGCGCTTCCACGCGACGGCAAGGTAATGAATGGCTGCGATTCGTGCGTCGTTCGACGAATCCCGTGCTCCGCGCTCGTAGCTCGCGAGGACCATCCGCGCGTCGGTTGCGTTGGCGCGGAGCGAGAGTGGTCCGAGCACGGTAGCCCGAACCATGTAATCGGAATCCGACAGTCCCCGGAGTAATGCGACCTGGGCCGGCGCGCGAAGCAACGAATCGGATCCGGCGATCACCGAATAAGCGTTCGCGCGCACGCGCGGATCCTTGTCGGCGATCATCTCGGTGCCAAGCTGAGTCGCGAGCCTCGTGCTGAGCGAGCCGCCGGCGGCACTGAGAACGGCGGCGCGGTAGTGCCAGTCGGGATGTCCCTGCCAGCTGACGAACTGGGGCAGCAGTGCGCCCGCATGTACGGCGGATGCCAGAAGACTCGACCGGTACATCAAGCTCG
>JAHFCS010000471.1 GCA_023249395.1 Gemmatimonadota bacterium | reverse complement strand
GAACCCGACGAGAACAAGAAAGGAGAGAATCTGTTTCACGCGGCCGGCATCGGTCGAGCGGGTCCGTGTCCCGGGTGAATGATCTTCACGTGCATTTCTCGAAGCGTCTGCCAACTCCTCCTGACCGTCTCCAGGTCTGCCTCTTCCGCACGCGATTCCGGCTGCAGGTCGCCCGTGAACGCGTCGCCGGAATCCAGCACCAGCGTGACGCAGTCATTTGAGTGTCCTGGAGTGCTCACGATCTCCCCTTCGATTCCAACCTTCGCGAGGAAACTTCTGCTCTCGACGAAACTCACCTGAGTGTTGTCACGCAGGTCGATTTCCTCGTAGCGATTGACCGGCTTCATCCACGTCTTCAGCATTGGAATCGCCTCGAGCTGCCCCTCCATCACGATCAGTCGCACGCCTTTGTGCTTCACTTCCTGGGCGAGTCCGGCGTGGTCAGGATGATAATGCGTGGCGAGCAGGTACCGGATCTCTTCGATCGCGATCCCTTTTCGCTTGAGATTGGCCTGCAGCCGTCCGAGCGTGCCCGACCATCCGACATCCACCAGAAGCCGGTTGTTGCCGTCGCCCAGGACGTAGTAGTTGGTGGAGCCGTATCCCACATTCACGATATTCATTGCTCCAAGCTACCGAGGCAGACTCATGTTCCGTCCCGCACTCCGAATGCTCGGCGTACTCGCCGCGTTCGAGTTGGTTACTCCCGCTCGTGCCGCGCTCGCACAGTACTCGCCCGACCGCGCGACCGCAGTCGAGGTGCGCAAGGAATTCCTGGCCGACCTCGACGAGGGACTCCAGAAGAAGTTCCTGGCGCTGGCAGAGGCGATTCCCGCCGACAAGTACTCGTGGCGGCCCGCTCCGGGCGTGCGCTCGGTAGGTGAGGTGTTCATGCACGTCGCGAGCGAATACTACTTCTGGACACCGGCGGTATTTGGAGCGACACCTTCGCCGGTGGTCCAGCGCGCGGATTCAGGGCTCGCAAGATTCGAAAGGATGTCTTCCAAGCCCGAGGTGCTCAAACACCTCAAGGAGGGCTTCGCCTACGCCAATCAGGTGGTGAGCGGGCTCGACGAGGCGAAGATCACCGGCATTCAGAAGGTGTTCGGCAGGGATCGTCAGATCATCCAGATGTCGTTCGTCATGACCTCCGACCTGCACGAACATCTCGGCCAGCTGATCGCCTACGCCAGAATGAACGGCGTCACGCCCCCGTGGAGCAAGTAGCCGGATGCCCGGACCCAACAGATCGGCACGGGAAATAGTAGTATTGGTGTCGCAGGTTCCCAAAGACTCCCACTCCCATCGAGGCTGATATGGTTCGCATTTCCTCTCGCATGACGGCCGTTCTGGCTCTCGTCGCCGCCCTGGCGGTGCCGAACGCGGCGTCCGCGCAGACCTTTACGGTACAGAAGTACGACATCAAGGGCGACGGCGGCACGGACTACGTGACGGCCGAGCCCGGCACGGGCCGCGTGTTCGTCTCGCGCGGCACGCATGTCATGGTCGTTGACGGCCTCAGCGGCACCGTGCTCGGCGACATTCTGGATACACCGCGCATGCACGGCATTGCGCTCGCGACGAAAGAAGGCTACGGCTTCACGACGAACGCCGGCGACTCGACGTCGACGATGTTCAACCTGAAGGATCTCTCGGTGGTCAAGAAGGTGAAGGCCGGCATCAACGGCCTCGACGGCATCATGTACGATGACTTCACCAAGACGATCCTCACGATCAATCACAGCTCGCCCGACGGCACCGCGATCGTCATCGACGCCAAGACCGGCGACGTGAAGGGCAAGGTCGTGCTCAGCGGCACCGCGCCCGAAGGCGGCGTGAGCAATGGCAAGGGGACGATCTACATCAACATCGAGAACAAGAACGCCATCGACGTCATTGACACCAAGACGTGGACGAAGACTGCGACGTGGGACATCGCGCCTTGCGAAGGCCCGACGGGCATCGCGATGGATCGCAAGACGAACCGCATCATGGCTGCCTGCAGCGGCACATCGGTCGTCGTGGATGCCTCGACCGGCAAGGTCGTGGCGCTGTGGGCTGGGATCAAAACGAAAAGCTGCTCTACATTCCCGCTGGCACCTCCGCTACCGTCACCGTCGCTCATGAAGATTCGCCGGACAAATGGACGGTCGTCGCGACCGTCCCGACGTTCAAGTACAATTTGAAGACCATCGCCATCGACGACGTGAAGCACACGGCGTATCTGTTCGGACCGGAGTACGGCCCGGCTCCGGCGCCGGCCCCGGGTGCACCAGCGCCGACGCCCGGCCGTGGTGGTCGCGGCGCGCGTGGACCGATCGTCGCAGGGTGGTTCGTGGTGATCAAGCACTAAGCGATAAGCTGGCCGCACTCGAAAAACGACCAAGCCGGGAGATCGTCTCTTCGATCTCCCGGTTTGTCGTTGTCGGATTGATCGGGCACAGTCGCAGCACCGGCCGCCCGTTCAGCGACGTGGACATCACCAGCGCATAGCCGTCCTTTCGCATCATCTCGACCGTTTCGCGCGTGATCGCGTCGATCTGCGCGGCGGTCTTCCCCGCCTCGCGCCACCGGAATGTCACGACTCCCATCTGTGATGGCGTCGTGATGTCCCACGTGCCCGTCGCGCGCAGCGTGCGCTCCGCGTGATCCGCCATTTCGAAGCCGATTTCGATCGCGCGCCGGAACTCCGCAAGCCCGAACGCCCGCAGCGACAGCCACAGCTTCAGCGCCTTGAACGAACGCGTGAGCTGAATGCCGCACTCGTACCAGTTCACGTCGTGCTGAATGTG
>JAHFCS010000470.1 GCA_023249395.1 Gemmatimonadota bacterium | reverse complement strand
ACCGAGGACAATGAGTCTTGGCCCGCCAATGTTCCCCAGCGCGGCCGCGTCGTACGTTTTCGGCGTGAGTTACAGGTTCAAGATGTTCCGGTCGGACGCACGAATGAACCCGACAAAGATGGTCCAGTTCGAAGCCTGTAGGGATGACTCCACCGGCCAGCTTGAACGAGAAGATGTGCGCGCCAAAGTTCTTTCCCTTCGCGCGCATGTTGCCGTAGCCGTGACTGTCGAGCGCGCCAGTCCATAACCAGCACGACTCCGTTTTCTCGACGTGAGTCCAAAACAGTTCGGCCGTGGTAAGTTTGGTGCGCATAGGACTACTACTCCTGTGACACGCGGCGGGCTGCTAGTACAGTCGCGCCGCACTTATTTTACCTCAGTCTGACGATCGTCTTGTAGCGCCCGATCCCCTTGTGTCGCGGTGCGAATGTCGCGCGGTGGAGTCGCGCGGCCTGCGATTCATCCGTCGCGCGCTGATGTGAAATCAGGTGGACGCCAGGGGCGATAACCGTCGTACACCACCAAAGCCGCACTCCGATCATCCTCTCCAACGTCGCTCGATGATCGAGCGGGATCACGCGCCGGCGGGCGGATCCGATTGTGCGCGGCCGTAGTGCAGGATGAACGCCGCAGCGCAGCCGATCGCCGACGCTGCGAGCAAGTACGGATCTACGGCGTGCCGGCGTAGCTCTTCCTCGAGCACGCCGAGCAACGGCAGCAACGACGTTCCGATGCGGAAGGTCCAGAGTCCGATCATGTTCGTTTCTCCTTCGATGCTTTCCACGATTGGAAGAGTGGACATGCTTGATGGTCGCCGGCGAGCACGGAGCACGTTCCTACGGTGGCGACCGGCGGGCTGATCTGACGAGCGAGTGAGACGAGTTGTGCGGCGATCCATCGCGTCATTCGATGCCGCCGATCTTGTGTGGCTGCTCGAACAAGAGCCGCATCAATTCGATGCCCTGTCGCTGCAACTGCTGATTTTCTTGCCGCAGCGTATCCCGCTCTTGAAAGCATCGCTCACAGTCCTCCGTTCGGTCGTGTTGGCGGTCGGTGGCGCGACCCTGGATGAACGTCACGGCGCCGATGATGAAGGCCGCGAGCGGGATCGACACGGCAAACATCGCGGCTACGGTTTCCCATGTCAACAACGGCCATAACCTCTACCTTCGTGCTCAGATGATAGCACCGACACGGCGCTTGGATGTTGGTGAGGGGAGAGCGGGGAGCGTCTCCCCGGCTTTCTGATACACGAAGATCGTTGTTATGGCGCTGATGAGCTGGTTCGGTTGGGCGGTGATGTTCTCGGCCTGGACACCCATCTCGAGCGGCGCGACATCGCTCAGCGCCCACGCTGTTCCGGCGACATTCAGCTCCGTCGCCTGGTTCTGCTGCTGCCATCCGGTACCGAAGGCCGACGACGAGTTAAACCGCACATTGGCCGAGACACCATCGTCCATATAAAACGCGATCTGCGCCGTTCCGCCCTTAACCGGACTGTCGATCTTCCAGTACCAAGAAATGTTGACCGCGAGGACCGTATCCCCGGCGGCGAGGTAGTTAGCGTCGACCAGATCGTACGTGTTCAGGTTCGTCGTATAGATCGAGACGCTGTCGAAGTCGGACGTGTTAGGAACGACGGTGCCGCTCTCGTCTATCGCCGTCGGAACGTTGCTCGCCCAAGTGTTGTTACGCCCGGTCCCGTTGGGATCCAGGCGATCGTTTCGTATGATGCCCGCGGCGTTGTCGGCGTCTTCCCACGCACTCCACACGTTGCACGTGTAGAACTCGAACCCTGCTCCACGCGCGACCGCCTCGCCAAACGAAACGCCCACGCCATACCCGCCGAGAGATCCCGAGCCGGTGATATAGGTCGTGGTCGCCAACACCCCGCCTAAGCCGCTCGTCACCTGTACTACCCACCAATGCGCAGAGAGCGCCGCGCCGCTCGAGTCGTTGAAGATCTGCCACACATCGATCTGGTACCAGGTGCTTACCGTGAGGCTGAGTGTCGACGCAAACGTTAGGGCGCTGCCGTTGGTTAGTTTCAGCGTCAGCTTGCGGTCTGTCTCGAGGCAAAGTTGCCAGTCGGGGTTGCTGCCTCGCTCCGCAATGACGGCCTGCGAAGATGGAGCGGTCGTGCCAAGGTATAGCTTGAACGACGTGCGATGCCCCCACCGTTTTGCGTGGTCAGGCGGGGTTGTCGGCTCGCTGCTCCGGTTGTGCCCGTTGTTGATGAAAAACACCGACGCCGAACCACCATGCGCCGCGCTGTTTCCGTCGAACTTCATCACGGTTTCGCCGATGGTCGTGCTCATGGGGTGGGCGAGTGCGCTCGTGAATGTGACCCCCGCCGGCATGTTCGTGAAGTCCGCGGAGGGGTTCCGCATCGTCCAATCGTTAGCCGTGGTCCAATACGGCTGAAAGATCATGGGAGACTTCACGGACACCATCTACAGCACCGCCAAAACTTCGGTGCCGGTCGTGCGGTATTGGACGTGCGTGCTATCCAGGACGGTACGCGCGGATGGCGACAGGCGCGGGCTGAGATAGTTGTCGATGCGGCTCCCTATGATCGCGAGCCCGCCATACTTCGTCGTTAGCGGATGCTGCTGCACTTCGGACTGAAAGAAGTCGTGTAGCCCGTCCTCGCGCTGTTGTGCGGTGAGGCGCTTGTCCACGCCGATGATCTTCACGATCCAAACCCCGTCTTCAAAGCGCCACAAGCCGGCGCCGCGAAGCGTAGCCCCGGCGGATGCCATGAGAATCCGGCACGCGGGATCGGCCATGATTGG
>JAHFCS010000035.1 GCA_023249395.1 Gemmatimonadota bacterium | reverse complement strand
GCGAGACGCGGGAATAATCGTAATCCGGCGCAGGATAGCGAACGTAATCGAAGTTGAGCCCATCGACGTCGTAATGCTCGAGAACGTCCATCCAGATCGAATAAACGTGTTCCTTCGTTTCCGGCGCCGCCGGGGACATGTAAATCCCTTCAACGCGATCCCGCGCACCCTTCGAGTACTCCAGTATCTTGGCGCGGAACTGCGGGTCGCGTGGATCCACCGAGTACAGCTCGCGGGCGAGCTTGTACGGAACAGCGATTAGATCCGGCCGCAGATTGTAGATGTGATGCGGGTCGGTCGGCGGAGTGTCCATGTTGGCGAGGAAGTTCGTGTTCAACCAGGCGTGGACGGCAATGCCGTGGCGATGAGCTTCCTTTATCACCGACGCGAGGGGATCGAACTTCGCGTCCTTTACGATCGATTCGGCTCGTGGCTCCCAGCGCGCATTGTAAAACGCATCGCCGCGCCCGCGCACCTGCACGATAAGCGTGTTGAAGCCGCTCTGATGCGCCCGCTCGACCATCGCCTTTATGCTGTCGGGATGGTCCAGCGTGTTCCGGACGACCCACAACGCGCGGATCTCCGGCGGGGCCGTAATTCGCGGGCTCGGCGTTACCGGCTTCTGAGGCACGCAAGCCGTCAGCAGGAGTGCGCCGAGCAGCAGCCAACTCGAAGCGGTATTCACAGGCCTTCCGCTGTACGAGGATTATGTCGAGGCATGAGTGCCGAATGTGCGGGTCGGGCGCCGGAGACTCAAGAGGGATGATCCACCCGGCTGGTCACGGGTGGTGACCAGGTGCACATTCTCAACATGAGATCGACAATTCCTCTGGTCATCGCAGCGCTCGCGACGACGGCGTGCGCCGGCCGAATGACTCCAGCGGGCGCGCCCGCGTCCGCTTCGTATGATGTAGTGATCGAGAACGGCCGCATCGTTGACGGCACCGGCAACGCCTGGTTTTACGGCGACGTCGCAATTTCAGGCGATCGCATCACACGCGTCACTCCCTTCGGCGCGCTCGCGAACGCCTCCGCGAAACGGCGCATCGACGCACGCGGACTCGTCGTCGCTCCGGGATTCATCGACATCCAGGGCCACTCGTGGGATGCACTCCTGTGGCGTGACGGCCGCGTCGTCGGGAAGGGGATGCAGGGCGTGACCACAGAAATACTCGGGGAGGCCACTACTCCGGCTCCGATCAACGCCAACATGCTCGCGTTGCTCGATATTCCGGATTCGCTGCCGCAGCTGCTCGCTCTGCACAAGACATTCGCCGGAGAGCACGGATTCGGGGCGTGGCTCGACGCGATGGGCCGTCATGGCAACTCGATCAATGTCGGCTCCTACCTCGGAGCAGCGACAGTTCGCGCGTACGCGAAGGGGCAGGCTCAGGGTCCTGCAACCGCCGCCGAGCTCGACACGATGCGCGCCGTGATGCGGCACGCGATGGAAGACGGCGCCTTTGGGCTCTCGAGCGCTCTGATTTATCCGCCGGGAAGCTATGCGACAACGCTGGAGCTGATCGAGAGCGCCAAGGCGATGTCGCCCTATCATGGCGCCTACATCACGCACATGCGCTCGGAGGACGATCAGCTTTTCGAGGCGATGGACGAGGCGTTCAGGATCGCCCGCGAGGGGAATGTCTCGCTCGACATCTATCACCTGAAGGCGTCAGGCCGCGCCAACTGGAGCAAGGCAGGGGGAATGATCGCGAAGATCGACTCGGCGCGTGCTGCGGGACTCGACGTGGCAGCGACGATGTATCCGTACGCGGCGTCGGCCAACGGCCTATCGTCGTGCTTCCCCGATTGGGTTGCCGAGAACGGGAAGCTGCTGGCGAACCTGCGCGACTCGGTTATGCGCGCGCGGGTGGTTGCCGACATGGTGAAGAGCGGCTCGTGCGATCCCGAGCGCTCGGCGGCGATAGCGATCGTGGGATACACGAAGCCGGAGCTCAAGAAATACGAGGGATGGCGACTCGGCGCGGTGATGAGAGACATGCACAAGAGCGCGCCCGAAGCTGTGATCGAGCTGACGCTCGCCGAGTCCGGCAACCTCGGGAAGATCAATTTCAGCATGACCGAGGAGAACGTTGCAATGCAGCTCAAGCGGCCGTGGGTAGTGATCGGAAGCGACGCCGGCGGGCAGGACCCCGACAGCGCCACCGGTCTCACCCATCCGCGCGCTTATGGAACCTTCGCCCGAATCCTCGGGAAGTACGTGCGGACGGACAGTCTGCTGACGCTGGAGGATGCGGTGCGGAAGATGACCTCGGCCACCGCTGCGCGGCTCAAGCTCAGAGACCGCGGTCTCCTGCGGGAAGGGATGTACGCCGACGTGGTGGTGTTCGATCCGGCGACGATCGCCGATCGCGCGACCTTCGAGAAGCCGCACCAGTTGGCAGTCGGCGTGAAGTATGTATTCGTGAATGGCGTGGCAGTGGTGAGCGATGGAAAGCACACCGGGGCAAAGCCCGGGCGCGTCGTTCGCGGACCGGGGTGGCGGCAACAGCCACTGCGGACTGCGAACTAACTGCGGACCGCGAACTAGTCCGCAGTAGTCCGCAGCCCGGGTTCGCAGTAAATTCGCAGTCCACAATGCAGTCGTGAGTTCGCAGTGCAGTCCTCAACCTCTGGAGGCCGCCGTGAGACGCGAAGCATTTTTCTCCGTTGCGCTGTTGCTGTCGCCGTTCGTGTTGTCAGCTCAGGGAGTCACTACCGCCGCGCTCACCGGAAACGTCAACAGCCAGGACGGCGCTCCGATCACCAGTGCCAGCGTCGTCGCCGTGCATGTGCCGAGCGGCACGCAGTACCGCGCCACAGTGACGTCGAGCGGCCGATACAGCCTTCCCAACATGAGAATTGGGGGACCGTATCGAGTGACCGCCACCTCCATCGGGTTCGAGCCGCGCTCCGAGCCGGACATCTTCCTCAGTCTCGGACAAACCTCCCGCCTCGACTTCCGTCTCGTTCGCCAGGCGGTTCAGCTGGCGGGCGTCCAGGTGACGGCTGAACGCGACGAAGTGTTGAACTCCGGGCGCACCGGCGCATCAATGACCGTCGGCCAGGCCAAAGTGGTGCTGACGCCGTCGATCAAGCGGAGCACCCGCGACCTGACCCGCCTCGATCCGCGCAGCGACGGCAACATGAGCTTCGCCGGCCGCAACTGGCTCTACAACAACATCTCCCTCGACGGCTCGTACTTCAACAATCCCTTCGGCCTCGATGACCCGGCGCCCGGCGGACAGACAAATGCCGAGCCCGTTCCGTACGATGCAGTTGCGCAGCTCCAGGTTTCGCTCGCGCCATTCGATGTGCGCGAGGGCGGATTCACCGGCGCCAACATCAACACCGTGACCAAGAGCGGTACGAACGAGCTCCGCGGGACCGTGTACTCGTTCGGTCGCAACGACGCTTTGCAGGGAAATACCGTGAGTGGCTCGAAGGTCATTGCAAATCCCGATCTCGCGTACAATCAGAGCGGCTTCGCTCTCGGCGGATCAATCATCCGCGACAAGCTCTTCTACTATGTGAATGGAGAGATCGAGCGAACGAAGGATCCCGGGTCGAACTTCGTGGCGAGCAGCGGCGGTGCGACCGGATTGGGAATCTCACGGGTGCAGGCGTCGGTGATGGATGCGATCCGGCAGCGCATGATCAGCGGGTACGGCTACGATCCGGGTCCGTACGAGGGGTACTTCTTTCACACGGACAACAACAAAGCGCTGGCCAAACTGGACTGGAACATCAGCGAAAACCAGAATCTGACCTTCCGCTTCAACTATCTCGACGCCCATCGCGACCTTGGGCCTCACCCGTTCGTTCTCAGCTTCGCGAACACCGGCCGCGGTCCCAACGAGAGCAGCCTTCCATTCTACAAGTCGGGTTACAGAATCAACAACCGCCTCGACTCGTATGCTCTGGAGCACAACAGCCGGTCGCGGAGCTTTGCCAACCGCTTCTTCACGAGCTACAACCGATTCCGGGACTTCCGCCAGCCGTTCAGCGAGGACTTCCCGACAATCGATATCGGTGAGTCAGGTGTTACCTACACCACGGTTGGACACGAGCCATTCTCCATCCACAACATCCTCGATCAGGACGTGTGGCAGGTCACCAACAACCTCAGTGTCTTCCGTGGCAAGCACGTCTTTACCGTAGGCGGAAATTTTGAGTCGTTCGATTTCTTCAACTCGTTCAACATCTTCAGGCATGGTGTGTTCTTCCTCCCGGAGTTCCTCTCGTTCGGAAGCCAGTTCGGCTCGCTGCAGGAATTTTTCGGTGCAACTGCTCCCGGCCCTAACAAGAAAGACTTCCTGAGCATGATCGGAAGCGGAACGTTCAAGGGAGAGAACATCCATGTGGGGCAGGCCTCGTTCTACGGGCAGGACGAGCTCCCCGTGACGGACCGGGTGAAGCTGACATACGGCGTCCGCGTCGATTTCCCGATCTACTTCACGAAGCCGGTTGACAACCCTTATTCCCGCGGGCTCAAGGCGCTCGACGAAAACCGCAAGAGTGAAGTCGTCGATCAGAGCAAGCTTCCGGGAGCGTCGCCGCTCTTTTCGCCGAGGGTCGGATTCAACTGGAACGCAGTGGGCGACCGGCGGACGCAGATCCGCGGTGGGACGGGAATCTTTACCGGTCGAGTTCCATTCGTGTGGATCGGAAACGTCATCTCCAATCCTGGCGCGAATCCGAATCTGGCACCGCCGGCGGCGCCAATCCCAACGCGAAAGGGATCGGTCCTCAAACAGTCCTTCGATCTCAATGCGATGGATCCGAACTTCAAGTGGCCGCAGTCGTGGACAACCGACCTCGGCGTGGACCAGCAGCTGCCGTGGGGTATGCTCGGGACGGTTGAGGTGATCTACGGCAAGGACATCAACGGCGTTTTCGTCCGCAACGCGGACCTCGTGGCTCCAAGAAGTACGCTTGTCGACGGCAGGCCGTACTATGGAGGATCGGGGAACAACGAGCTGAACCCCGACGGCGGGGCTGGCATCTATGTCATCGACAATACCAACGATGGCTATTCCTTCAACATTACCGGACAGCTGCGCAAGACTTTCAGCCCCAGTGCCGATGCGTCCATCGGATACAGCTTCACGCAGGCAAAGAACACGCTCAAGTCCACGGAAATCGCCAGCGTGTTGTGGCAGAACCAGCCGGTCCAGGGCGATCCCAACAATCCCGAGCTCAGCTTCTCCGAGTTCGGACAGAAGCATCGGTTCGTCGGCTCCGCGTCATACACCAGGCCGTGGTCGTCCACGCTTCGCACGCAGGTCGGCGTTTTCGCCGAGCTCGCCCAGGGGAATCGGTTCGCGGGTGCGGGCGACAATCGCTACTCGTTCATTTATTCCGGCGATGTGAACGGCGACGGTCAGACCGGAAACGACCTCATCTACATCCCGAAGGACCAGGGCGACATTCGACTCGACCCGTACGTGGACGGCACCGGCAAGACCATTTCGGCACAGGACCAGTGGAACCGGCTGAATGTTTTCATCGAGCAGGATAATTATCTCAGGTCGCACCGCGGACAGATCGCCGAGCGGTTCGGCGCGCTCAACCCGTGGTACAGCAATGTCGATCTGCGGATCCTTCAGGATATCGGGGTCAGGCAGGGTGGCACCCGGCACACTTTCCAAGTGAGCCTCGACGTGTTGAACGTCGGCAACCTGTTGAATTCCGATTGGGGTGTCCGCAAGGGCGCGAGTGCTGCCGCGACATCGCCGCTCTCGCTGGTGAGATTCGAGGCCGGCAGGCCGGTGTTCAATTTTACCGGACCGGCTCAGACGTTCGTTGACGATCCGGGGCTTTTGTCGCGGTGGCGGGCGCAGCTGGGTTTGCGGTACCTGTTCAACTAGCTCCTCGGGAATGGAAGGGTCGCAACGGGCCCATCCAGTTTGTGCGTCGTGAGTTTCCGGTTTTTCAGTTGACCCGTTCGTCCGTTCATCAATCACGGAAAGACGGACGACGGGATCGACTGGGAACTCATAATGCGCATACTGGATGGGTTCGATTCCTTTGTTCTTCTTTGACTGTGAATCGCACGCTCGTTCTTCGCGGTTGACACCTCGAAACCGGAGAGTATTATGCCGTTCAGGCGGCCCGGGCGTACGCGAAGCAGGAGCCAGGTCGGAAGAAACTGAACTGTCAGCGACGGAGGGGCCTTTGTCTCGAATCAAAGTTGTCCTTGTCGTTTCCCTGGCCCTCGCAACGCTCGCGTCCTCGGCGAGCGCGCAGCGCCGCGTTACAGGTCGCGTCACGGACCAGGCAAGCGGCCAACCGGTCTCGGGCGCAACCATCCATGTGCAGGGAAGTACCTTCGCCGTGATCTCGGGAGACGATGGCTCGTTCGCCATTCAGCTTCCCGCCGGGCCGGCGACCGTGATTGCTCGCAGGATCGGGTATCAGCGGCGCGAGGTGCCCGTCGCGGTGGACGCGACAAGTATCGACGTGGCGCTGAAGAAGGATATCCTCGAGCTGGAGACTCAGGTCATCACCGGCGCCGCGACCACGGTGGCCAGGCGCAACGCAGCGAACGACGTGGCGACGGTGAGCTCCGAGCAGATGGCGCGTGTGTCGGCCCCGTCGCTCGAGAACGCGCTCAGCGGACGCATTGCCGGAGCCCAGGTAAGCGCGAATTCGGGAGCGCCGGGTGGAGGCAACCAGATCCGGCTGCGCGGCGTGACATCGGTGTTCGGGTCAGCGGATCCGCTGTACGTCGTCGACGGCGTGATAGTCAGCAACGAGGTAATACAGTCGGGGCTGAACGCAATCACAGGGGCGAACCGCAACACCTCCAATGCCACCAACCAGGACAATGGAGTGAACCGCATCGCGGACCTGAATCCCGGTGACATCGAGAGTGTCGAGGTTCTGAAAGGCGCGTCCGCCTCGGCGATTTACGGATCGAAGGCTGCCAACGGAGTGATCATCATCAAGACAAAGCAGGGGCGGGCTTCAGGGAGCATGCCTGCGTTCGATCTGGTACAGCGTGTGGGAACGCGAAGCCTTTCCGGAAAATTCGGAGCGCGTCGCTTCACCCTCGACGAAGCAGAGAAGTACGGCGCCACGATCGGAATGTCCAAGGCCGCAGTGGACTCGAACTACACGGCGTGCCACGGATTCTGCGACTTCGAGGAGCAGCTCTTCGGCGAGCACCCATTCAATTATGAAACGTCTCTCAGCGTGCGCGGAACCGCTGGCGAGACGAGGTATTACGCGTCCGGACTCAACAGCTGGGACGGCGGCATCCAGAAGAACACCGGCTATCGCAAGCAAAGCATCCGACTCAATCTCACGCAGGTTGTTCGTCCGAGACTGACGGTCTCCCTCAACAACAATCTCGTCCGCACCGTCACGACGAGGGGTATCAGCAACAACGACAATGCCACCGTCACACCGTATTTCGTGTTCGCCACCACTCCCAGCTGGTTCGACATGCGGCCGACCAACGGAGTTTATCCGGTGACGCCCATCGCGGGCTCGAACGTTTTTCAGGATCGTGATTTCGTCAGAACGCCAGAGGAAGTCTATCGTCTCATCTCGTCGGTCGACGCGGGTTTCGCCGCCTATGCGAATGACCGGCAGTCACTCACGTTCAAGCTGAATGCGGGCATCGACCGGTTCAATCAACAGGACAACGTCGTCTCGCCGCGATTCCTGTTCTTCGAGCCAAACGACGGGCTACCAGGGACAGTGACGTCGCTCAGCGCGAATGTATTGCGCGCCAACGCCAATTTCAGCGTGCTGCACGAATTCACGCCTTTGTCACGCGGCTGGACGGCGACGACTTCGGCCGGACTGCAGCGTGAGGTTTCGTCTCAGCGCTCCACCAACATCGTCACGCGCGACGTGTTGCTGGGGCAGGAGAATGTGAACCGCGGTGCGGCAACCGAAGTGTTCGCCAATCGTGAGCAGGTCGGCGGCCTCGCGTTTTTCGGCCAGGAGGAGCTGCTGGCGCTCAACGAGCGACTGCTCCTCACCGCCGGTGCCCGCGCCGAACGCAGCACCGTGAACGGCGACATCGACAAGTTCTACTTCTTTCCCAAGGGCTCGGTCTCACTCCGTTTTCCCGGCCTGTTCGGGATCTTCGACGAGTTTAAGCCGCGCCTCGCGGTTGGACAGTCCGGGAACCAGCCGCTGTACATCCAGAAGTACACGCCCGGTATCGGCAGCACCTACGCGGGTCAGAACGCACTTCAACCTGGGCTCATCCAGGGCAACCCGGCAATCAGCCCCGAGCGCGAAACCGAGGTCGAGGGCGGCGTCGACGCATCATGGTGGGGGCAGCGCGCGTCACTTGCGCTGACGATGTACCAGAAGACCATCAACGACGTGATTCTCCACTTCGTGACTGCTCCGTCGCTCGGCTACAACGTCAGCATTCGCAACGGTGGAACCATTCGCAACCGCGGTACCGAGGTTGAGCTCGGTCTCACACCGATTGCGAACAAGCAATTCGACTGGGTGTCCCATACTACTTTCGCGCGGAATGTCGGCATCGTCACCGCTCTGCCAGCCGGCGTGACGTCGTTCAACATCGAGCGTGACGCAACCGGCCAGCGCGTCGCGTTTGGCTCGGGCTACGGCATCGGGCGTCTCGAGGTCGGCAAGCGCGTCACACAGATCATCGCCACCGATTCCGTAGGAGGCTCGGTGCAGGAAGTTCAGAAGGGAGATGGCGCTCCCATTTTCACGATGGGGTTCTCGAACGAGCTCAGGCTCGGCAAGCTGCGCCTCACGTCGCTGTTCGACTGGTCGCACGGCGGCGATCTGGTGAATGTGACGATGGATGTGTATGATGCGTTCGGGCTCTCGCCGAAGCTCGCTGACGGCGGGCTCAACCGCGCCAAACGGAACGATGAGCTTGGGGTGTCGCAATACGTTCAGGACGCGTCGTTCGTCAAGCTGCGCGAGATTGCGGTCTCGTATCAGCTGCCGATATCGCTCTCGCGCCGGCTTTTCCGCGGTGCCGGCTCGTCGCGCATCGAGTTCAGCGGACGGAATCTGATCACGTGGACAAGCTACCCCGGCGTCAATCCGGAGTCGAGCAACTTCGGGAGCCAGCAGATCAGCCGGTTCATCGATCTCGCGCCGTATCCACCGAGCCGTTCGTTCTACTTCACTCTCGCCGCGAGCTACTGACATGACCAGTCACGCGGCGTACTCGGAATCCACGCGCGTCGGACGTTACGCGCTGGCGGCGTGGGCAGCCACCGTTTTCCTGTTCGCTACGAGTTGCACTGACTCGACGATCCCGGACTTCAACAATCCAGAGCTCCCCGCGGCGATTCCCAGTCAGGCGCAGCTGCAGGCGCAGGCATCAGGACTCATCGCCGGCGATCGCGAACAGCACGCATTCTTCATTCTCGTTCTGGAGACGATGGGGCGTGATGCCTATCGAATCGACGGCGCCGACCCCCGCTACATCCAGCAGCCGCTCGGACAATTCTCACCCGGCGCATTCCTCGTCGACTTCACCTGGAACTCGACGTACCGGACGATTCGCGGTGCACAGCTCCTGACGAAGGGCGTCGAGGGCTCGAGCGCGTTCACGGCGGCGGAGAAGGCTGCGTCGCAAGGCTTTGCGCGGACGATGCAAGGGCTCGAGTACATCCACCTCATCGACACTCGCGATTCCCTCGGCGTGCCTACTCCTACGGGTGCGGACGCGATCGAACCCGTGGCCTGCAAGCCGAAAGTGCTTGCGTACACGATCGCAATTCTGGATTCAGCGGCCACCAACCTGCAAGCCGGAGGTTCGCGGTTCCCGTTCACGCTTCCGCCAGGGTTCAGTGGCTTCGACACACCGGCGAGCTTTCTCAAATTCAACCGCGCGCTCGCCGCCAAGGTCCACATATACAGTGGCTTCGCCGGCTTCCACACAAATCAGTCGGTGAATTCGGCTGAGCTCAATGCCGCCATCGCGGCGCTCGACGCTTCGTTCCAGAGCCTCACTCCCGCGGATTTCCGCGTCGGCGTCTATCACTCCTACAGCACGGCATCGGGAGATCTGCAGAATGGAAACGTCGACCGCTCGGTGATCCGCGCCAATCCGAAAGTGCTGAGCGAGGCCGAGGCAGGCGACCGGCGGCTTTCCAAAGTTCAGCGAGACCCGGCATTCACGAAGGCACTCCCCGACAGCTCAGCGGTATCGGACATCATTTTCCTGAACATCTCGAGCCCCACCACTCCCCTTCCGATCATCCTCGACGAAGAGGTCATCCTGCTGCGCGCGGAGGCGCTCTGGGGGCTCGGTCGAGACGCGGAGGCGCTCGCAATCGTGAACAATGTGCGCGTGAACTCGGGAGGACTCCCCGCCAGACTGGCGGCCAGCTTCGCGACGCGGACCGATCTGTTG
>JAHFCS010000469.1 GCA_023249395.1 Gemmatimonadota bacterium | reverse complement strand
GAGCCGCAGCGTGACTGCCTGCAAAAGCGCTGCGTCCACTTCGCTCCCGCCATGGTCCGCTACGAGGCAGCGCCGTTTCTCGTCGACTGCGTCGCGAAGGAGCCCCTCGCGAATCACTTGCGCCGCCTGCACGAACTCGTCGACCTCCCCGCGTCGGTGGAGCTTGGCGATCCGCCCCATCCGATCCGCGGCAGCCCAACACATGAGGGTACTGAACGTCTGCGGCCGCCACTCGGAGCGGTACTCCCAAATGCCTGCGTCTGGTTGGCCGGCGACACGGATCGCCTTGCGCGCGAGTCGAGTCACGAGATCGAGCACGGGAGGGGTGACCTGCTCGCGAAATCGCGCGTCGACGAAGAGAGGCGTGAGTGCGAGCACCATCTCGCCGAACACGTCGTGCTGTCGATGCGTCGCTGCTTGGTTGCCGACGCGCACGGGCTTCTCGCCGCGGAAACCCGGCCAATCCTCGAGCACCTGTTCCTCCAAGTCACTCTTGCCGTCGATCCGATAGAGTGGCGCGAGATCCAGGTCCGGTGCGGCAGTGGCGACGTTGATGAGGAAGTGGAGGAACTGTTCGCGCTCCTCGAAGTGGCCGAGGAGTCGAAACGCACCGAGCGTATAGAAAGCGTCGCGCAGCCAACAGTATCGATAGTCCCATGTGCGACCCGATCCTGGTGCTTCGGGAATCGACGTCGTCAGCGCCGCGACGATCGCTCCGGTGTCCTCGTAGCAATGGAGCTTCAGGGCCAGCGCAGAACGGATCACCTCCTCTTGATAGATGGGAGGAATGTCACAGTGCTTCACCCACATTTGCCAGTAGCGAACGGTCTCCTGCAGGAATCGATCGCACAGCGCGGGGAGTGGTTCCTCGACGGGAGCCCCCCACGCGAGCACGAAGTGCTTCTGCTCCGTGAGGGCGAAGGAATCGCCAGTGAGGTACGAGAGCGACGCGTCCGTCGTGAGCCGCAGCTCCGTGTCATAGCCGAGGTACTTGATGTGATGCGAGCCGACTTCCCGTTGCTGCCGCATGCGCGACCAACCGAGGACCGGGTCGCAGTGAACGCGGATCCTCGGCGTTCCTGCGAGCGGCTCGACGATGCGAACGAGCTTGGTCGGCCGAAAGCTCCGGTCGAAGAGCATGAACCGAGGGGCGAAGTCGAGAATACGGAACGCGCCGTCGGCGGATTCGAATCGCGTCTCGACGACGTTGGTGTTGGGAAGATAGCGCTGGATCCCCGATCGACCGTCGGCCGGCCGAATGACGAATTCACCCCCGCCGTGCTCGTCGAGTAGGGACGCAAAAACAGGGGGCGAGTCGAATCGCGGCATGCAGGACCAGACGATCGAACCCGATTGGCTGACGAGCGCCGACAGCTGGCAATTCCCGATCAAGGCGAGCTCGTCGAGCTTCATTCCGTGAGCCTAGCACAAAATGATTGGATATCCAATCATCATGTGTCAGAGTTCGAGGTATGCGGCGCGCGGCCAAATTCCTCGCCGTTCTCCTTGCGGGCCTCGCGCTGTTGACGGCTGTCGGCTATTTCGGTCTCACCCGCATCACGCGCGAGTGGTTCGAGAAAGATCTTCGTTTGCGATCGGAGCTCGCTGTCACGTCGGCACGGCAGAGTCTCTCGACGAACTGGCACGCGAGTCGGCAGCGATTGACCGAGACTCTGGCCGACATCACCCGCGACGAGCGCATCATGGGAGCGGCGGCCTGCTCGCCGGAGGGCGATCTGTTGGCGGCGACCGAGGCCTATCCCGTCGAGTTCTCGTGTCGACCGGTCCTTTCTCGGATGCGTCAAGAAGCGCGACACGACGCGACCTCGTGGACGATGAACTCGGAGTTGCCGTCGGGGCCGGTGCAGTTGAGCGCAACGGTTCTCGAGCCGGGCGAGCACCCTCTCGGCGTCGTCTTGTTGGTCCACGATCTGAGCTTCATGAGCCGACGCGAGGCAACGACGCAGAAAATCGTCCTCGCGATGTTCTTCATCCTGTCGCTCGGTGCATCCATCATCACGCTGCTCGCTGCGCGCGTCGCGTGGCGCGGATGGACGCTCGAGCTACGAAGAGCGTTGTCTGGCGAAGCGACAGAAGAGTTCCAACCCCTCCTTCGCGACGTGCGGTCACTCGTCGATCGCCTGGGGACCGAGCGGGAACGGGACGCGCAGTCGGGACCGTGGAACCCGACTCGTTTGCGCTCGGCGCTCAAGCAGCATTTGCAGGGCGAGCGTGTCGTCGTGCTTGCGAATCGCGAGCCCTACATTCACGAGAAGACGGACACAGGTGTCCGCGTCGTGCATCCGGCAAGCGGGCTCGTCACTGCACTCGAGCCCGTCATGCGCGCGTGCTCGGGAGTTTGGGTAGCGCACGGGAGCGGGAGTGCCGACAGACAGAGCTCGGATGCCTCCGGTCATGTCCGCGTGCCGCCTGGCGAGGAGTCGTACATCGTCCGGCGGGTGTGGCTCAGCGAGTCGGAGGAGAACGGCTACTACTACGGCTTCTCGAACGAAGGGCTTTGGCCGCTCTGCCACCTCGCGCACACCCGGCCGGTGTTTCGCGCCGAAGATTGGGACCACTACGTCGCCGTCAATCAGAAGTTCGCCGACGCCGTGTGCCAGGAGGTCGACTCGGACGACCCGATCGTCCTCGTGCAGGACTATCACTTCGCACTTGCGCCGAAGATGATCCGCGAGCGGCTCCCGCATGCGACCATCCTGACGTTCTGGCACATCCCGTGGCCGAACGCGGAGCGCGTCGGCATCTGCCCGTGGCGCGAAGAGCTCATCGCCGGCTTGCT
>JAHFCS010000468.1 GCA_023249395.1 Gemmatimonadota bacterium | reverse complement strand
GCGCCCCCTCGGGCGGACCGGCATTCACACGTCCATCCTGGCGCTCAGCACCCGGCATCTCGCTTCTGCCGGCCAGCGAATGGCCGTACGCGTCGTTCGCGAGGCCATCGATCACGGCGTCACGGTGATCGAGTCGGGCTTCGAGTACGCCGACGGGCGAATGGAGCGTTGGCTCGGCCTCGCGCTCCGCGACGGATACCGCGAACGTGTCACGCTCATCTGGCAGTGCTGTGCGCACCTCCGGGACTACAAGACGTCGATGCAGCAGTTCGAGGAGTCGCTCAAGCGGATCCGGACGCCGATGTTAGACGTATGGTGCGTCCACGACGTGATCTACGACAACGATCCCGACTGGCTGTACGATCACGGCGGACTCGATGCCGCCGAGGAAGCACGGGAGCAGGGACGGACGCGCCTGATCGCGTTTGGCGGGCACAAGTCGCCGCACATCCATCTCAAGCTCTTGAACCGCGGATTCGCATGGGACGCCATCGCCATGCCGCTGAATCCGTTGGACGCCTCGTTTCGGTCCTTTGAGCGGCAGGTGCTTCCCGAGGCGATTCGTCGCGGCGCCACGGTCATCGGATGCAAACCGATGGCGGGCGGAACCATCCCGGCGGCGCGCGTCGCCAAGCCGGATGAAGCGCTCCGTTACTGCTTCTCGCTTCCCACCAGCACCGTGCTTTGTGGGATGAACGACATCGGCACGCTCCGAAAGAACATCCGGGTGGCGGCGACGTTCAAACCGTTTCACGCGGGTGAAATGGACGCACTGCGACAAAGGGCGCGGCCGGCAGCCGGCGACGGCAGGTTCGAGCGTTACAAGACGACGCTGGATTTCGACGGACTGCCTGGGCAGGCCGCACACGCATTCGCAAAGAAACGGTAGGCGCCGGCGCGCATGTCGTTTGAGTGGGTTGGCGGCATTGCGGCACTTGCCGTCGTCGTACTGATCTGGTGGCCGATTCGGCTGGCGATCGCGCACGGCGCCGAGACGCGTTTCGAACAGGCGCACCTTCGCGACTCCGATGGCATCATCATTGGCGCCGAGCCGATTCATTTGCGTGGGGTACGGCCCGGCGCCGTACTCCTGTTGCACGGCTTCAACGATTCTCCACAGGCCGTCGCGTCGCTAGCCGGTGCGTTGCACGACGCGGGGTGGAGCGTGTTTGCCCCCGTCTTGCCAGGCCACGCGAGGACCCTGCAGGCATTCTCGGCCTCGGGAGCCGATGCGTGGATCAGTGCCGCGCGTGCGGCGCTCCGTGCGCTTCACGCGCAGCACGGGCACGTCGCGACCTGCGGTCTCTCGATGGGAGGCGCGCTCGCACTGATCCTCGCCTCAGAGCATCCCGAGGTTGAAGCCGTGGTCGGCATCGCTCCCTACGTTCATCTCTCGCTGCCCTTGCGGGCCCTCCTTGTGCTGAGTCCCATCGCCGCAATCGGCAGTCGGTATCTCTCGGCCGGAGGCGGACGGTCTGTGCACGATCCGGAGGCGGCCCGTCGGATGATCTCCTACCGGACTGCCACGCCGCGGCTCCTTCGTGAGCTCGCGAAAGTCGCGCACGTGGCGAACGCCGGGCTTCAACAGGTCAGGCAGCCCGTGATGGTCATCCAGTCGCGCGAGGACAATCGCATTCCGGCACGGTACGCCGAGACGGCTTTCGCCCGGATCGGGTCGATCGACAAGACCCTGGAGTGGGTATCCAACGCCGGTCACGTGATCACGGTCGATCACGGACACGAAGAGGTCGAGCGGCGCATCACGACGTGGCTCTCCACGCGCCTGCCCTGAATCCCGGGCTACCGCAGTACGCCCTGCACGATTCTACATTTCGGAGCAATGCCGACGATCACCTGCGCCCGCTGCGGAAAGACGCAAGAAGGATTCGAGCGCGCTCCGTTTCCAGGCGCGATCGGAGCGAGGGTCCTCGACGCGACGTGCCGTGACTGCTGGAACGCCTGGCTCAAGCAGCAGACCATGTTGATCAACCACTATGGCCTGAACGTGATGGATCCGCAGGCGCGCCAGTTCCTGACGCGGAACATGCAGGCGTTCCTGTTCAAGGCAGGCGACGGCGACGCCGTGGACACCTCGAAGCAGGGCACGATCAGCTACTGACCTGCCGCAGACAGTCAGGAAGCCTTGGTGACTTCCGACGCCTGAGGACCCTTCTGGCCCTGTACGATCTCGAACTCGACCTTGTCGCCCTCCGCGAGCGACTTGAAGCCCGAGCCGGAGATGGCGCTGAAGTGAACGAAGACGTCCGGCCCTTCATCACGCTGGATGAAACCGAACCCCTTCGCGTCGTTGAACCACTTCACCGTTCCTGAAATGCGAGACATTGCGACGTACCTCGTGCGCGGGCAGGGGCAGCGCCAACAGACCCGCAACCTGCGGACCGTCTGGGGCTGTCGTATGCCGTATTCCTACCAGTCGCGGCGCGACTGGTTCCGCACGAGGTTGGCCTAGGCGGCGCCAGCGATGTAGCGGGCAAACCGTCCGCAGTTCGTGCAGCGCAACGTGACCTGGCAACGCGGAGGTGGCGGGGTGTCGGTCGGATCGCGCTCGATTGATCCCGAGCAGGACGGACAGGACAGCGGCGTTCCGTTGCGGTCGTTTGCTATCAGATTCAGGGCCTGAGCCGGGTTGTAAGAGGCCGGTCGTGGCTTACGCATCTATACTCCGGGAAAGCATTTACGGCACCGTCGAGTTTCGTGCCACCTACGGCCTCGAAAGATAATCAGACAGGGACCGAATTCTAAGTCCTGAGATATCAGACGGACTATGCCTTCCCAACGTTGA
>JAHFCS010000034.1:8021-10415 GCA_023249395.1 Gemmatimonadota bacterium | reverse complement strand
CCACCGTCGAACGCCGCAGCGATCGCGTCGATGCATGCCGCAAGATTTGTTGGATAGAGAAGCAGATCGCATCCTGCGGCAAGAGCCCTGACCACTGCTGTCGCCTCTCCGCCGCCGAGCACTCCCTCCATTATCAGCGCATCGGTGACGACGAGACCAGGGAAGCCAATCTCGTCGCGAAGCACGTCGTTGAGAATCGAACGCGAAAGAGTTGCCGGAGCCCCCGAAGAATCGAGCGCGGGATAAGCGACGTGGGCCGTCATGACGGCCGCCACTCCGGCGTCCACCGCGGCCTCGAAGGGAACAAGGTCCGTCTCCTTCAATGTTGCCGCGCTGACATCCACCGATGGAAGCGCGGCATGTGAATCGACAGTCGTTCGTCCATGTCCCGGAAAATGCTTCGCGCACGCGAGCACGCCGTTATTCTGGCACGCCTCGATCCACAGAACCGCATCGAGCGCGACCTTGTGGGGATCGGCGCCGAATGAACGTGTCCCGATGATGGGGTTCGCCGGCTCGATGTCGAGGTCGCACACCGGAGCGTAGATCCAGTCGATTCCGAGCGAGCGTGCTTCTCGCGCGGTCAATCCGGCCGCGCCACTGATCGCCGAAGGATCGCCGAGCGACGCGATCGCAGCCAACGGTGGCAACCCGATCGCGCCTGCGAACTGCTGGCCGGCGCCCCTTTCCAGATCGGCCCCGATCAAAAGGGGAATACGCGACCGTGACCGCAGCTCGGCGGTCAGCCTACGGGCCGCGTCGGATTCACCGCCGAACAGAATGAAGCCGCCGACGCCGCGGTCGAGGGCGAGATCGATCAGCTCGCGTGAGGTCTCGTAACCTCGTGAGGCATCCCAGCGGATCGCTGGCAGCAGCAGTTGAGCAATGTCGTTCATGCTGGCGTGAGCTTCCCGAGAATGCGTGGACCGCGGGCACCCGTCGCAGCCGGCACGTTTCCGGGCCTGCCCTTCAGATACAGGTATCCCAGCAATGCAAAGGCCACCGCTTCCTTTGCCTCTCCGTCGAAGAAGAGCTCGTCGAACAATCGCACCGGCAATGGCGCGAGAGCATTCGAGATGGCCTTCACCAGCGCGGGATTCCTCGTGCCACCACCAGACAGAATCACCTCCTCTATCGGCTCGGGGATGAATCTGCGGTAGGCATCGGCGATGCTTTGCGCTGTGAGCTCGACCGCCGTTGCGACGATGTCCGCGTCGATGCCATCGCTCATCCCGCGGCATGAGGCGATGAGAGTCCTCGCGAAGTCCGGACTGAACAGCTCCGGGCCGGTGGATTTGGGCGGTGGTGCAGCGAAATACGGGTAATTGAGGAACATGTTCACGACTTTCATGACAGCCGTTCCTGTAGCCGCGATTTTCCCGTCGACGTCGTACGGCTGCTCCCGGAAAATCATGCGCGTCACCTTGTCGATCACGCCCACGCCCGGCCCTGTATCAAATGCGCGAACGCCGCTCAAGTCTCCGTTGGGTGGAACGACAGTGACGTTGCCGATTCCGCCGAGATTCTGGAGAGCGCGCCAGCTCGTCGGCGAGGAGAAGATCATCGCGTCGGCGATCGGCACGAGCGGTGCACCCTGCCCGCCGGCGGCGACATCGCGGACTCGAAAGTCGCTCACCACGGGAATACCAACCCGCTCGGCAATCACCGCTGACTCGCCGAGTTGCCAGGTCGACTCTCCCGGCTCATGCCATATCGACTGGCCATGCGACGCAATCGCCGCGATCTCCTTGCGCGACACACCCGCTGCGGCAATCGCTGTATCGGCGGCAATGGCGAGCCATTCTCCGAGATCGAAACCAAGCTGGCAGTATTCGGCAGGCGTGCCTTCGACCAGCGCGGTAGCCAGGCGGCCCCGCTCCTCGCGCGAGTACTGTCGCTGCGTGAAGCCGACGAGCTCGGCTTCGACTCTCCCATCGCGATCGGTGAAGCGCACAACCGCGGCGGCAATCCCATCCAGCGATGTCCCCGACATCAGACCAATCAGAAGCGTGCCACGACCGCTGGTCGAAGTTTCGGCTGCGACAGATCCTTCAGCATTGGTTCGCATGGGAGTTTCTCTCGAATCGCTCAGTCGGTAACCGGGGGTGGCGCGTCGGGAATCGCGCGCCGTATGACGCCGCCTGCGCGCGCGAGCGCTTTCTCGGCTACTTCGCGCGACACGCCCAGCTTCTGCATAACGATTGCTGTCTTCACGCTCTTGTCAGCAGCGTCGAGCAGTCTTCTTGCCTCGTCGCGTGAAACTCCGCAAACCTCGACGAGAATCCGCTCGCTTCGATCCTTCAGCTTGTTGTTGGTGGCCCTGAGGTCGACCATGAGATTGCCGTAGGTCTTGCCGAGACGGATCATCGCGCCGGTGGTGATCATGTTCAGAAC
>JAHFCS010000034.1:5457-8011 GCA_023249395.1 Gemmatimonadota bacterium | reverse complement strand
CCCGACGATCGGCAGAATCGCAACATCCACTTCGTCGAGAAGATCGGCCGGCGGTGGTGAGCACGAGATGATCGCCGTGTGGGCGCCGAGCTCGCGCGCTCGTCGGATTGCGGAGTGGACATAGGGAGTCGTGCCGGACGCGGCGATGCCGATGACGAAATCATGCGGGCCTACCGAGTGCTCGTCCATCGCCCTCGCGCCGTTCTCGAAGATGTCTTCAGCACCCTCCTGCGACCTGGTGAGAGCTGGCAGGCCGCCGGCGATGATTCCCTGCACCATCTCCGGATCTGTTCCGAAAGTTGGCGGGCATTCGCTCGCATCGAGCACGCCCAACCGTCCCGATGTCCCGGCACCGACGTAAAAAAGCCGTCCTCCTTCGCGGAAGCAGCTCTCGGCTGTTGTTATTGCGGCCGCGATCTGCTCCCGCTGAGTGGAGACGGCATCCGGAACCATGCGGTCTTCGGCGTTTATGACATCCACGATCTCAAGCGGGTCGGCAAGATCGATCGAAGCGGTCCGCGGATTGCGACGTTCCGTGGCCCTGGGATCAGTCATCCCGATCCGTCCGTGCGTGGTGAATCACGACCTAACTTACCGGCCGCTTCGCGCGAGCCGCAAGAACTCGGAGCTCAGGTGAACAAATACATCATGATCGCCCTCGCCCTCGTTCTCGTCACCGCCCCGTCGGCGAATGCGCAGATCAGGCGACGCGCACCGGTGGTAACCGAGCCGTCGAGCTGGGTTTCGCTCGGCATCGGACTCTACGGCGCAAATGAAGTCAGCGATGGCGCGACCTCGAGCACTTGGGATTTCGGCGAAGGAACGAGCTGGCAGTATCGTGCCTCATTCGAGAAAGTGGTGCAGAACACTTTCTCGCTTGGCGGTGTGCTGACCTATGTGGATCTTCCATTCGTCTATACCGGGCCGAGCTGCGGCAGCTGCGACGCCCATCTGGACCTGACGACACTCGGTGCGTCGTTTCACGCTGGCGGCGGACAGGGATTGCATCAGGTGCTTGAGGTTTCCGCAGGGGCGGCATTCTACAGGAACCTTCGGCGGGACTCCGACAATAAGCCTCTCGATCCCGTTGGCGGGAACACCGATCCTTTCTTCACCTTCGGCTACGGATTCGGGTACACGTTCAATCCGACGATGCAGATCAGCCTCGTGCAGGACTACGGGCTCGTTCTGCATGAGCGGACCGGGATTGCAAATAATCAGAGCAATACCCTGACCCAGCGCTCGACGCGGCTCAATTTCAGGATGGGGCTCGGGACCCGGCGCGGACCTCGATAAGTATCTTCATTGTTGTTTCACTCGCCGCAGATCGCTGCGCCTCTGTCCGCTCGAAGGTATGCCTCTCTGGGTTAAGTCTTCTTCTCTAAGCACTTCTCACGTGCGCAACTACTCTCTTGGCCTCTTCGCGTGTTTGCTGGCCGGGTGCGCGCCTGCTCGTATCCCCGCCTCATTTCCCGCGGGTTGGCGATTTCCCGCCGGCTCGAGTGCGACGTTCGCCGAGCACGCGATGGTCGCCAGCAATAACCGCCTTGCGAGCGAAGCAGGAATCGAGATCCTTCGAGCTGGTGGAAACGCGGTGGACGCTGCAGTCGCGGTCGGCTTCGCACTGGTCGTCTCTCTGCCTGAGGCAGGCAACATCGGCGGTGGCGGCTACATGATGATCCGCCTCGCAGATGGCCGCACTGCGGCGATCGACTATCGTGAGATCGCCCCTGCAGCTGCGTCGCGGGAGATGTATCTCGACTCCGCCGGCAATCTCACGAAAGCCGGAATAATCGGACGCGCGGCTTCGGGCGTTCCAGGAGCGGTGGCCGGACTGACGGCGGCACTCGAGCGGTATGGATCGCTGCCTCTCGCCAGAGTAATGGCGCCGGCGATCCGAATGGCCTCGGAAGGGATCGTGGTTGACAGCGCGCTCGCCGGATCCATAGCCGGCAAGGACGCGCTCATTCGTCAGTTCGCTGGTGCGGACATCTTCATGCCGGAAGGGGAGCCGCTCGCGCGCGGTGCGCTGCTCGTTCAACGCAATCTCGCGGAGACACTTCGACAGATCGCGACCGGCGGTGCGGACGCTTTCTATCGCGGCCGCATTGCCCGACAGATCGTCGACGAGATGAAGCGTGACTGCCCGCCGGGACTCCCGGAATCGCAGCGCGCGTCGCACGCGTGCGGCCTGATAACCCTGCGTGACCTCGAGCAGTATCGGCCTGTGTGGCGCACTCCCCTTCACACGACGTACCGCGGCTACACGCTGCTGTCGATGCCCCCGTCATCGTCGGGTGGAGTCACACTCGGGGAATCGCTGAACATTCTCGAGCCTTTCGCTTCCCTGCCTCCCTTCGGGAGCGCCCAATACTTTCACCTGATTGCATCGGCATTTCAGCGGGCATTCATTGATCGGAATGCGAAGCTTGGGGACCCCGGCTTCGTGAGCGTGCCCATGGACCAGCTCACCAGCAAGGCGTACGCGCACCGGCTCCAGAGAACAATCGCGACCGAGCGAGCGACACCCACCGCGGAGATTCCCGCCTTCCCG
>JAHFCS010000034.1:0-5447 GCA_023249395.1 Gemmatimonadota bacterium | reverse complement strand
ACCGAGACGACACACTACTCCGTCGTCGATTCATGCGGAAATGCCGTCGCGACGACGACCACGCTCAATAGCACCTACGGTTCTGGCGTGATGATTCGCGGGGCGGGATTCTTCATGAACGATGAGATGGACGACTTCACCTCCCGTCCGGGAACTCCGAATCAGTTCGGGCTGGTGCAGGGAGAAATCAATGCGATCGCGCCGGGCAAGCGGATGTTGAGCGCGATGTCGCCGACCATCGTGCTCGATCGGCGCGGAGCCCTGCTGCTCGTGCTCGGCGCTCGAGGCGGTCCCCGAATAATCACGAGCATCGCGGAAGTGATCCTCAACGTGATCGATCACCGAATGACGCTCGCCGATGCGATGAGTGCGCCGAGGATTCACCACCAGGCGCTTCCGGACACGTTGAGGTATGACATTGGCGGGCTGGAGAGCGTGACGATCGAAAAGCTGACGCAGATGGGCTATCGCGTGGCGCCGCAGTCGCTGGGGGAGGCGAAGGTGTCCGCGATCATGCGCGTGCGCGGCGGCTTCGTGGGGATGGATGATCCGCGCTCTTCGGGAGCTGCAGTAGGCTATTGAAAAAAAACCCGGCGGAGAGCACCTCCGCCGGGCTTTCGAACTGATACGATCGATCCTCTAGACCTGAACCTGCATCGGCGAGTCGAGTGATATCGTTATGCGGCCTCCACTCGGAACACAGCCTTCGTAATTCGCCGTCGCGGCCGCTGCACCCGCGCCCGCTGCGCCTCCGGCCGCTGCGCCAATCACTGTCGCCTTCGTGCTCTTGCCGAGGACCTGGCCGATGATCGCTCCGACGGCAGCGCCGCCGATCACTTTCTGCACGTCCTTGTCCTTCGGCTGATTCCTGATCTTCTCGACCTTCGCGTAGCTCGTCGTCGCCGCGACCGGATAAGTTCTCCCGCCAAACGAGACCGAGACGACTCGGAATCCCATTACCACGTTGTCGTTCACGTTCTCACTGCGCTTGAGCTCCGTGATCTCGATCGTCGCTGTCGCCCCCGCGGGAATCGTCGCGCCATTCGAGCCGGTCACCGACTCTGAAACTGTCGCGCTGAAGCGCTGGCCCACACGATGGGTATTGGTGCAGACGCGCGAGTTGGAAGCGAGATTGAGTATCGATCCGGCGGCGATCGTTCCGACCGCTCGTTCCGAGCCGCCCGATGTTCGCGTTACAGTGTTTCCGCTGCTGGTGGTCGATGTCGTCGGTCCGGGAGCCGGACGAGTGGGCGTCCGAACGACGGTTCGGCTGGTGGAAGTCCGCGCTGGTGTCGTCGTTCTCGGCGCGGCGGTCGCCGGTGCAGGCGTCGGCGCTGTAACAGCGGGGACATCCTTCAGTGCGGGTTGCACGCCGGTGTCGGCATTGGCCATCTGCAGATCGCGATTGAGCGTTGTGTCCTGAGCGAGCGTGTCGTCCTTCTTTTCGGTACACGCGCTGAGGCCGACCGCTATCGCGAGAACGACGGGCGCGGTCCATCTCACTATTGTGCTTGACATCTCTATTGCCTCCAATTTATGTGGCACTGCCGAAGCCCTTGAATCTAAAGTCTTTAGACCCCATTAGAGGGCAATCGGTGTGCCACTTATGAAAGACCTCCGACGCCTGTTTCCATTCTTTCGCCCTTACCGGCGGCAAGTCATTACGGGACTTGTGCTTGTCATTGTCTCAACCGCTATCACAAGCGTGATTCCGTGGCTCCTGAGACAGGGCATCGATGCGATGCGAGCAGGGGCACCCCTAAGCGTTGCGTGGACCGTGGCAGGGGCGATTGTCGGAACCGCGCTCATCGCCGGCGGAATGCGTTACCAAATGCGAAATCTGATGAACGGTGTCAGCCGCAGGATCGAATACGATCTGCGAAACGATCTGTTCGTGCACCTCGAGACGCTCGATGCATCGTACTTCGCGCGGACGCGCACGGGCGACATCATGGCGCGGCTGACGAACGATCTCGGAGCGGTGAGAATGGCTGCAGGACCGGCGATAATGTATTTCGTGAATACAATTGCGAGCGGAATCTTCGCGCTGGCATTCATGCTTCGGATCGACCCCGTTCTCACGATGCTCGCGCTCGTTCCGATGCTCGCGCTCCCGGTGATTACCGTGCGGATGGGGAGCGCAATCCACAAGCGCTTCGACGCCGTGCAGGAACACTTCTCCACTCTCACGACTCACGCGCAGGAGAATCTGACCGGCGCCCGCATCGTTCGCGCATATCGACAGGAGGCAGCGGAGATCGAGAGGTTCGGCAGACTGAACGACGAATATCTCTCGCGGAACATGTCACTCGTCCGACTTTACGGCACGATGAATCCTGTTTTTTCGCTGCTCGCCGGGCTCGGCGCAGCGGTGGTGATCGGACTCGGCGGAGCGCTCGTCATTCGCGGCACGATCTCGGTGGGATCGTTCGTGGCGTTCGGACTCTACCTCGGGCTGCTGACATGGCCACTCATCGCGCTGGGATGGGTCATCAACCTTTTCCAGCGTGGCGCCGCGTCGATGGCGCGACTCATCGAGATACTCGACGCGAGGAGCAACATCGTGTCAACAGGACTCGAGCGGGTACATTTCGCTCCCGCAGTGTCCGGGCGGTCGATCGAGTTCAGGGACGTCGGATTTCACTATCCCACCGCGGCGGGACGAGAGCCACGCTGGATCCTCAGGCATCTCAGCTTTGTCGTCCCTGCCGGAGCGACGCTGGGCGTGGTGGGCGCCACAGGCAGCGGGAAGAGCGCCCTCATGGATCTCATCCCACGCCTGCACGATCCGCAGGAGGGGCAAATTCTCATCGATGGTGTACCAATTCGCGACGTTTCACTCTCCGAGCTGCGCAATGAGATCGGCTTCGTGCAGCAGGAAAGTGTGCTCTTCAGCGACACCATCGGCGCCAATCTGGCGTACGGATCGGCGGATCCGCAGTCGGTTACGTGGGCGGCGGGAGCAGCTCAGATGGATTCGACGATCGCCAGCTTTCCCGGGGGATACGACACGATGCTCGGTGAGCGCGGAATCAACCTGTCGGGAGGACAGAAGCAGCGCGCGTCGCTCGCGCGGGCGCTCGCCCGCAAGCCCGCAATAGTCCTTCTCGACGACGCCCTGAGCGCAGTGGACACGCACACGGAGGCGGCGATCCTCAGCCAGCTGCGCACCGCGCTCGCTGGGCGTACCGCAGTGATCGCATCGCATCGGGTGAGCAGCATCCGACACGCCAACAGGATCATTGTCCTCGCGGACGGGCAGATTGTCGAGGAAGGCAGACACGACGAGCTGATGCTGGCCGAGGGTCGCTATTGGTCGCTTCTCAGGCGGCAGCAGCTGGTCGAGTCGATCGAATCCGACGACACGGACGCCCTTGCGGGCGGGAGTGCGGATGAGAGCTGACGATCGGCCTTACGATTCTGCGCCGGCTGACCATCGCGCTGATGCGAAGGTCGCGCGTCTCGAGGCGGAGATCGCAGAAGCAAGGAGAATCGCCAGTGAGCTGCGCGACCGGGATTCACTCAAGACGCAGTTCCTGTCGAACATCGCGCACGATCTTCGGACACCGCTCACCGCGATCATCACTCACGCCGAGATCCTGCGCGACGGCCTTCTGGGCGAGATAAACCAGAAGCAGAACGAAAGCGTTCGGACGATCATCACCGGAGGGAGGCAGCTTCTCGACATGATCGCCGAGATTCTCCTCTACGCCAAGGGCTCGAGTGAGCCCCTGGCAGTAAATCCGGGGACGTTCTCGTTCATGGAAGTCGTTGACCAGATCACGGCGCTCAACGAATCCCTCATCGCGAAGAAGCAGTTGTCTCTCGAGTACTGCGTGCCGAGCGATCTCCCCCTCGTCAGCGGCGACCGCGACAAGATCATGCACGTGCTTTTGAACCTGCTCGGCAATGCGGTGGAATTCACGCCGCCGGGAGGCAAGGTGTGGGTGACTGCGGTTCTCGATCACGGCTCGTCGCCCAGGCCGACGATTCTCGTCGAAGTCGGCGACACCGGACGCGGCATCGCGGCGGATCACCATGAGCTCATCTTCCGCGAGTTCGCGCAGGTGGACTCCACGGCATCACGCGTGCATCACGGAACCGGGCTCGGCCTGACCATCGCGCGGCGATTCGTCGAGCTGCACGGCGGACGAATCTGGGTGGAGAGCGAGCTCGGCCGGGGCAGCCGCTTCTTCTTCACGCTGCCCTGTGCAATGGCGCCTGAGTAGTGGGCATTCGCGTCCTTGTCGTCGAGGACAGCCAGCTCATTTCCGGTGCGCTGCGGATTCTCCTCGAGGCGAATGGATACGAGGTTTCGGTCGCTGGTACAGCGATTGACGCCGTCGAAACCGCTGCTGCGCTGCCGCCTTCAGTCGTCCTGCTGGACCTGACTCTTCCCGATGAGGACGGATTGTGGGTTCTCGGCGAGCTCGAGTCGCGGGGAGTGCATCCCTCCGTCAAACTGGCGATGAGCGGATACGATGACGCTACGACACGCGAGCGTTGTATCGCCGCCGGATGCGATGACCTACTCGTGAAGCCCGTTCCGGTGCGTGAGATTCTGCGGATAATCGCCGAACGGACATCGTGACGGATCGGCGCGCGTACCGTCGCGCCGGACCATTCCTGCGGCGCTACTACGGACTGAAGTATCGGGCGTTCGCGCGCGAACGGCGTCCTCACGACGGGCGCCGCGGACTGATCATGCTGCAGGTGGATGCTCTCGCCTTTTCGGATTTGCGGCGCGCGTTGGACCTCGGGTTCTGCCCCACCATCCGGCGATTGCTCGACGATCAGGGCTTCGCGCTGCGCCAGTGGTACTGCGGGCTCCCTTCGGCGACCCCCTACTGCCAGGCCGTGATCTTCCACGGCGAAAATGACGGGATTCCGGCGTTTCGATTCTACGACAAGCTTGCCGGCCGGGTGATCACCTGCAACGCGCCGGAAGGAGTACAGTACATCCGCGACAGAATCTCGACGCCGGGCGCGCTTGCGGGAGGATCGAGCTATGTGAATCTGCTCGACGGCGACGCGCAGACGGTGGCGTTCACCGTCGCGACCCGCGAGAAAATGTCAGTCTACCAGCGACTCGGGGGAACGCGGATGGCGCTGCTCATTCTGCTGCATCCCCTTCGCATTCTGCGGATGGCGGGCGAAAGCGTGGTCGAGTGGCTCCGGGAGGAATGGGAGAGAGCCTGGGGGGAGCTCGCCGGACGCGTGACGCACTCGGAGGGAATTTTCCCGATCATCCGGATCATCAGCAACGTCGTCGTCCGCGAGCTGCAGACGATGGCGATACTGCTGGATGTCTATCTGGGCGTCCCTGTGATCTACAGCACGTTCATGCAGTACGACGAGCTGGCCCATCACTTCGGCCCGTCGAGTCGGCCCGCGCTGGGAGATCTCAGGCGCACGGACTCCCGCATATCCGAGATATGGCGAATGGC
>JAHFCS010000033.1 GCA_023249395.1 Gemmatimonadota bacterium | reverse complement strand
CCACCGAATCCCGCTGCCCGGTTCCAACGTTCGATGTACTGACGCCGGCCGCCGTGTCGCCTGCGACGCGCCGCGCCCCTGCACTACCATTCATATTTCGATCCGACTGGCACGCGACCGCCGCGACCAGCGACACCATCCACACGATTTTCATGCTCATTGCTCAGGAAGTTACACGCGAATACCGCAGCGGAGACCAGAATCTCGCTGTTCTCAAGGAAGTTTCGTTCAGCGTCCCGCAGGGTGACTTCGTGGCAGTCGTCGGGCCCTCGGGCAGCGGGAAGACAACTCTCCTCGGACTCCTCGCGGGACTTGATACTCCGACCCGCGGCAAGGTGATCCTCGACGGACACGATCTCACCACCATGTCGGAAAACGAGCGGGCGCGGCTGCGTGGAGAGAAGGTCGGCTTCGTCTTCCAGACTTTCCAGCTCATTCCGACACTGACCGCCCGCGAGAACATCCAGGTTCCCCTCGAGCTCCAGGGAAACGACGGCGCGTCCGAGCGCGCGGGTGAGCTCCTCGAGCGCGTCGGTCTCCAGGACCGGGGGCACCACTTTCCAATGCAGCTCTCCGGCGGCGAGCAGCAGCGCGTGGCCCTGGCTCGCGCATTCGCGAACTCGCCGCGGATCCTATTCGCCGACGAGCCAACGGGAAACCTCGACGCCGCAACCGGCGTGCGCGTCTTCGAGCTCCTCGCATCGCTCAATCGGGAGTCGGGATCGACGATCGTCCTCGTCACCCACGATGCTACGCTCGCCGCGCGCGCGGGTCGCATCATCAGGCTGAGTGACGGCCGCATTGTCGACGATAGCGGAGCTGCAGCGTGACTACGCCATCGATCTCTGCTCCCGCTCCTCCTTATCGTCCCGCAGGAGGCCAGGCTTCGCTCATCCAGCTCCTGAGCCTGACATGGCGCGAGAGCCGAAGCGCGCGCCGCCGCCTGCTGCTCTACATGTCCGCAATTTCTCTCGGCGTGGCGGCACTCGTCGCGATCGACTCGTTCGCCGACAACGTCAACCAGTCCGTCCGCGAACAGTCGCGCGCGCTCCTCGGCGGCGACGTTGCGTTCCGCGCGCGGCGGCCATTCACCGACCCGCAGAAGGCGGTGCTCGACTCATTCGCTCGAGCGTCGGGAGCGCGGTTCGCGCGCGTCGTGACCTTTCCGTCCATGGCGCTCGTCTCGCGTACCGGTGGGACGCGGCTGTCGCAGATCCGCGCCGTGAGCGACAACTATCCGTTTTACGGCGAGATCACCACCAATCCGGCGGGACAATGGAGCTCACTCCAGCGCGGAGCCAATGCCCTCGTAGATCCGTCGCTGCTGGCGGCGCTTAGCGCGCAGGTCGGTGACACACTCAGCCTCGGCTATGCGCGCTTCCGCATCGCCGGCACATTGAAGTCGGTCCCCGGAACTCCGGGTGTAGCGGAGATAATCGGACCTCGCGTGTTCATTCCCGAGAAATACGTCGGCGAGACCCGGCTTCTCATTTTCGGAAGCACTGCCGAGTACACGACATTGGGGCGGCTGCCTGATGCCCGGGACCCGGTGCGCGCGGTGAAGCCGTTTCGCAAAGCCCTCGAGAAGTCAAGGATCCGGGTGACGACAGTGACTGAAGCGGAAGACGCGTCAACGCGATCGATCGATCAGTTGAGCCGGTTCATCGGAATCGTGGGACTGGTTGCGCTTCTCCTCGGCGGGGTCGGCGTCGCGAGCGGTGTGCGGGCTTACGTCGCGCGAAAGATCGACACCGTCGCAATTCTGCGTTGCCTCGGAGCGTCGAGCGGACAGGTGCTCGCAATGTACGTCGCCCAGGCGGCGGCGATGGGGATCCTCGGCTCGATCGCCGGCGCGGCGCTCGGCGTTGCGATCCAGTTCGGCCTGCCGATTGTATTCCAGGATTTTCTTCCGGTGGACGTGACGGTCACTCTCGAGCCGCAGGCGATTCTCACCGGTGTGATAATCGGCGGATGGATCGCGCTCATCTTCGCTCTGCGGCCGTTGCTCGCGCTCAGAAATGTGTCGCCGCTCCAGACGCTCAGGCGTGACGCCGACGCAGAGGTTCTGCGGATGCATTGGAACGACTGGCCGAGGGTGGTCGTCAACGCCGCACTCGTCGCGAGCGTGATGGCGATCGCGCTGCTGCGGTCGGCCAACCTCAAGCAGGGACTGTGGATCAGCGCCGGCACCGGCGGCGCGATCGGGGTTCTCGTGGTGAGTGCCGCGCTGCTGTCGTGGATCGCGCGGAAAACACTGCGGACGAGATGGCCTTACGTCGTCAGACAGGGTGTCGCGAATCTGTACCGGCCAGCAAACCAGACGCGGTCGGTCGTCCTGTCGCTCGGATTCGGCGCCTTCCTGATCACGACGCTGTACCTGGTGCAGAGCAATCTGCTGCGGCAGTTCCAGATCAGCATGGATGCGTCGAACGCCAATCTCGTTTTCTTCGACGTGCAGGAGGACCAGCGGGCGGCGATCGATTCGCTGATTCGCGCCGGCGGACACCGTGTGGTCGAGACCGCGCCGGTCGTCACGGTGAGAATCGCGGCGATAAACGGGCGGTCCGTGGACCAGATCGCGGCCGACACTGGTCGTGCTCGCGGCGCAACGTCAGCATCCGCGGACTCGGAGCGTAATGGAGGAGAGTCCGGAGTCGCGGCACGCGGAGGGCGCAATCGCTCGGGGCGGCCATCGTGGGCATTGCGACACGAATACCGGTCGTCATATCGCGAGCGCCCCACAAGCTCGGAGAAGATCGTGAGCGGAAAGTGGTTTAGCCCGGCGGCGCTACGGACTCACAACGACACTGGCGAAGTATCGATTGCACAGGACGTCGCGGACGAGCTGAACGTCAAGGTCGGCGATGTAATGATCTGGGACGTCCAGGGTACCCAGGTTCCTACACGTGTAACCAGTCTGCGCGAAATCACGTGGCAGCGCTTCCAGCCCAACTTCCTTGCCGTATTCTCGCCAGCCACGCTTCAGTCTGCGCCCAAACAATTCGCCCTGTTGTCGAGCGTCACGGGCGCGCCGGCGGTTGCCGGCCTTCAGCGCGATGTCGTGACGCGCTTTCCGAATGTGTCGAGCCTCGATCTCTCGCTGATCAGGGAATCGGTCGAGAAGATTGCGGCAAAAGTGACGGCTGCGATTCGCTTCATGGCGCTGTTCAGCCTGGCGATGGGAATCCCGGTTCTCTTCAGCGCCGTCGCGGCTACGAGGCGCGAACGCATACGCGAGGGGGTGCTGCTCAAGACACTGGGCGCAACGCGAGGTCAGATCGTGCGTATCCTGCTGGCGGAGTATTCCCTGCTCGGAGTGCTCGGAAGCCTTACCGGAATGGTGCTCGCGATCGCCGGTGGCTGGGCACTCACGCATTACGTTTTCGACACTCCCTTCACTCCGGCGCTTGCCGCGGCGGGAGCGATCGCGCTCGCGATGCTGGCGCTCACCGTAACAATCGGGCTTCTCGCCGGGCGGGACGTGTTCAGGGAGACGCCCATGACCGCGCTGCGCGACGCCTGATGAGGGCGTGGGTGGGCAGAAAGGGCTTTGCAGTTGCCGAGAACGCCTGTCTATATTGGCTGGATGAAGGTTTCCGCGGCGAGCGTGGTGGCAATCCTGATAATGGGATGCACGGATGGCACGGCGCCGCCGGTGCCCGCGTTCGTCCAGACAGTTGCCACGTCACCTTCAGCGATCGCCGGATTGCCGCTGCCCGCAGCACCGACATTTTCGGTGAAGGACGTTGATGGAAAGATTCTCGGCGGAGTGCCGGTCACGGTTGCCGTTACGAGTGGTGGTGGAACACTGAGCAACGCGCCGACGGCGACCATCGGCACCTCTTCGACCCCCGTCGGGAACTGGACGCTCGGAACTCTCGCCGGTGTGAACACCCTGACAGTGACCGTCGGGCGCCTGCCCCCGTTACTGATCACCGTCAACGGGGTGGCCGGACCCGCGGTGTCACTGGTTGTCACAGGGAACTCCACTCTATCAGCGGCCGCGGGGGCGACGTTGCCGAACCCGATGTCGGTTCGGCTCCAGGACCAGTTCGGGAACGGAGTTGCCGGCAGCACGGTGACCTTCGTCGTGACCGCGGGCGGCGGGACGATCTCTCCCTCGAGCGCAACGACAGACGCGAACGGCAGCGTCGGAGGCATCGTCTGGCGCCTCGGGAAAAGGGCAGCGCCGCAGACGGCCATAGCCAACAGCGGCGGTGTGCTGACCACTGTCAACGCCAGCGTGGCTACTGACTTCAGCGTCATCGTGAGATTCTTCGGCACTGCTCCTGCCCCTGAAGCCGTCGGCGCGTTCGCTGATGCTGCAGAGCGAATTCGCGGAATCATTACCGGCGACATGCCCGACGTCGATATCCCGGTTTTGAGGAACAATGCCGGAATCGACATCAGCGGATGCGGAGTCGCTGGCGTGCTCGTGAACGAAGTCGTGGACGACGTCGTGATCTACGCCGGCGTCGTCTCCATCGACGGCCCGGGAAAGATCCTGGCCTCGGCAGCGCCCTGCGTGATACGGAGCGTGAGCAGGACAGCGATCATCGGGGTGATGCGCTTCGATGTCGATGACGTCGGCGGACTGATTTCGTCGGGCCGACTCAACGACGTCGTGCTGCACGAGATGATGCATGTCGTCGGCTTCGGGACGATCTGGGCCGACAGGCAGCGAGCCGGCGGAGTACTCATCAGCGGCGGAGGGACCGACAATCCGCGATACCTGGGATCGCTCGGCATCGCGGCATGTGGAATTGCCGGCGGAACGACGGCGTGCGGCGGAGGAGTCGCGGTGGAGGGACTGCCGTTTGGTCCCGGCACCGCCGACTCACACTGGAGAGAATCGGTTTTCGACGACGAGCTTATGACCGGATTCGTCGAGGCGGCAGGCTTGACGATGCCTCTCAGCGTCATCACCATCCAGTCATTGGCCGACGAGGGATACGTCGTGAATCTCTTTGCAGCCGACTCCTATTCGGTTCCGCTGTCAGCGAGTCTTCAGTCGCCGAGCAAGGTTCGGAGCGACATCAGGCTCGCCCAGGCGCCGCAATGGGAGCTGGTGCTCCCGCCATATCTCGAGATCGGTCGCGACGGAGCCCTTCGGCAGCTCAGACTTCAGTGAAGCGCGTTCGCCGCGGGCCGAATGCAGCCGCGATCGTGGCGGCGGCCGCGTTGTCGCTCGGCGGCGTCGCGTGCGCCGTGGAAAAGAAGGAGAGCACGGTGAGCGCCGACAGCGGGCGCGCGACGCAGTCCCCTGCTGCGATTCCCACGGCTGATATGAACAAGTCAGCGCCGGGAGTGGTTCCAAAAGGAACGCCCGTGACCGGTGGTGAGCGCGACAGCGCGGGCACAGCGGTGTTCGAGCTCGGCACCGACGGGAAGCTGCGACGCGTCAAGCGCTGAAACAAAACGCCACGCGATATTCCGCGCGGCGTCTGTTGCAGACTGTGCTCGCGATTGCGGCGAGCCTTACCGCACTCGCACAATTATCCAGGTCGCGTTGGAGAAGCTCGCCACAGTGGTGCCATCCGGATTCAGGAAGCGGAACGTCCGCGCCGGAGAGCCGGTGTTCCGGATAGTCAGGAAATAATTCCCCGATCCCGAGCGCGCCTGAAGCCCGGTCATGACGAGGGTTGGGCCGGTGACGTCGTTCACCTTGAGCGGATAGACCCCCGAACTGATCCTTTGCTCGTTGTCCCGCATGTCGTACGACTTGTAGGCGAATTGCGGCCCCAGGCCGGGAATTCCGAGATCGTCGGCATAGTTCGCGATCATCCATCCAGTCGCGAGGGTTTCGAACCCGACGCCGGTGTTCTTGGTCAGGTTTGCCACGCCGACATCCGGCCCCCCGGCCAGCTTCTTCATCAGCCCTTTGACGTCACCGCCAGCCGCGTAGTTATCCGCCGCGTAGCGCAGCAGCGACCATGCAGCGCCACGAACGGCGAGCGAGCTGTCGGCGTTCGAGCTCGTCGGACCGACCGGCCCCGGGTTCTGGAGATAGACCTTGAGCCGCGCGAAGTTCTGGAAGAAGAACGCGTTGAAGTCGTCGGCGTTGTTGGCGAAAGTGCGCTGAAAGTTCGCGTCCTCGGCCTCACCGATTCCTCGTATCTCACGACCCACCGCGTCCTCGGCGAAATGCGCCAGCGCCTCATCGAGCCACACGTCCTCGAAATCCTGCAGGATGGGGCTGCGAATCCTCTCCGATGCATTGATCATGTGCTGGAATTCGTGGGCGATCGTGCCACGCGTTCCCTGGCGCACCGTCGCCGTCGACCGCCTGTTGTTGTTGATCGTCCCGTCCGGATCCGGAGCGAGAACGTAGAAGAGCTCGGCAACGTTGCTCTGCGCGCACGACCCGGCGCCAGCGGACGGAAAGAGATCGCCGGCGAAGAAGAACCCGCCTACGAAGCTGCTTTGGCTCGCCGGGGTGAGCTTGTTGACCTCGGGCGTGTAGAGGATGATGATGCGCCCACCGTTGTTGTCCTCGTCGAGCGGGGTGCCGAAGTAGCTGACGTCGGTGGGATAAATGACGTTCGCGAACTCGTCACCGATCTGCTGATAGTCGGTGGCCGTGAATCCATTGGCCGGCGCGGTCACATCCTCGTAGATGATCACCTTGTCGTTTACGAACTGCACCTGCGCGGTGATCGTCGTGAAATTGGTGCATGCATTGGTCTGCGCCGGCACCTTGAAGCTTGACCGGTCGCCGACTGCGGGAACCACGCTGCTGACGGACAAACGCAGCTGGTTCGCCGCGTGCAGGCCGCGATAGCCGCGCTGAGCGTCGCTCAGGCGGAGCTGGCGCCGCTCTTCACCCCGGAGCCTGGTCTCGAATCCAACTTGAAGCGCCCCGAGGTCGCCTGCCGGTGCCAGCTGCGCCGCTGGACCGGTGGCCGAGAGCACCGAGTTGCCGGGAAGCAGGTTGTTAGCCGGAACCGTCTCACCTTCGTCGGACTTGAAGGTGTAGCCTCCGACGACGTCAGGAGTCGAGTTTATGTTGCCCGGGATTATCAGATAATCGGCAGGTGCCGATGTCGCCGCTGGAATCTTGATGCAGCCCTGTGTTTCGGTCGCCGTAAGCGTGCGCACGCCACCGACTGCCAGATCGACGACCGTCAGACCTGTGTTGCAGGCGCCGGCAGTGACGGGAGGCGTTACGAGGACGGTAGCTGAACCCGTGATCCCATCGACCACCCCCTGTATCGTCGCTGATCCCGGCGCGACCCCGGTGATGACTCCTGTCGTCGACGTAACGGTGGCGATGCCCGTATTGAGGCTCGTCCAGCTTACGGACTTCCCGGCCAGCGTATTTCCATTCTGGTCCTTCACGATCGCAGACGCCTGTGCTGTCTGATTGACGGTGATCTGCGTCGGAGTAGCCGACACCTCCACCGTCGTGGTGACCAATGGATTGGTACCACCGTCCTTTCCCCCACACGCGGCGACGACGAGAAGCGCGCCCGCCACCATTGACTTTCTCATCAACAAACTACTCCTCACGAGATTGGAACTACGGCGCCAGAGAGTCGAAGGCCTGTGATACACGCGAGCCCGGCCAAAAGGTCACGCGCCCGGGCTCGCTTCGGTGATGCTCCGCCGAAAGGGTAGCATTCCGAATCACCCCCGGCAACGGTCGCCAGCGATGGCGAACGAATCCCCGTCTCCGTAAGATCAGTGCACCTTTCCCCACGGTCATGCATCCCGAGATCAACTTCGCCAGCTGGCGCATATCCATTGTAATTAACACCGCAGCCTGCCTCATCCCTCTATTCACTGCGGTAGAGACATCGGGACAGGCGGTGCGCGACAGCGGGACGACGACGTCCTATCTCATCCGCGCGGCGCATCTGATCGACGGGCGTTCGGACACGCCCCGCGACAATCTCGCCGTTCTCGTTCAGGGCGAGCGCATCATTGCCGTCGGGCCAGTCGCGGAGCTCACTGCACGCGCGGGTAATACAGTCCGCACCATTGACCTCGGCGGCGCGACAATCCTGCCCGGATTGATCGACAACCACACCCACATCCTGCTTCAGGGTGACATCACTTCCGCCGATTATGACGAGCAGCTCCTCAAGGAAAGCACGCCGTATCGGGCCATCCGGGCGACAGCGGCGGTTCGGATCGCGTTGATGAACGGGTTCACCACAATCCGGGATCTCGAGACCGAAGGCGCGATGTACGCCGACGTGGATGTGAAGACGGCGATCAATCGCGGTGTCATACCGGGCCCGCGAATGTTCGTCTCCACCCGCGCGATGGCTCCCACCGGGATGTATCCGCTGCTCGGGTATTCGTGGGAGCTTCGGATGCCCGAAGGGGTTCAGATCGTCGATGGTCCCGACGAGATCCGAAAGGCGGTTCGCGAGGAGGTGAAATACGGCGCCGACTGGATCAAGTTCTACGCCGACCGCCGGTATTACCTGGGCGACGACGGCCGTCTTCACTCCTGGGTGAATTTCACCGACGAAGAGATGAACGCTATTGTAGACGAAGCCCATCGCCTCGGAAAGAAGGTCGCCGCGCACGCCGTCGGTTGGGACGGAATTGACGGAGCACTCCGCGCGGGAGTCAATTCTATCGAGCACGGGCAGGGACTGACGGACGATCTGATCGCGCGGATGGTGAAGCAGGGCGTGTACTGGTGCCCGACGATCTACGTCGGAGTGTATGTGGCTCCCGGGCGAGGTGGAGTGTGGCCGCGAATGGTCGATCTCGAGCGAGTCGCGTTTGGCAAAGCCCTCAAAGCCGGCGTTCTCATCAGCTACGGGACCGACGTCGGCGGCTATGCGTGGACCGAGAACCAGGCGAAGGAGTTCGCCTACATGGTTCGCTATGGAATGACGCCGATGGCGGCGATAAAGTCCGCGACGTCGGTGGCGGCGCGCCTTCTCGGACAGGAGGCGCAATTCGGAAGTATCGAGTCGGGGCGTCTCGCAGACATCGTCGCCGTGAAAGGCGATCCGACCGCCGACATCTCCGAGCTCGAGCGAGTGAGCTTCGTGATGAAGGGAGGAGTGATCTACAAAAATGGGGGTACGACTCAATGAAACGCCCGACCGGTGCGCGGTGGTGGATTTGCCTTCTCTCGCTGATGGGAGGATCGCTGGCCGCGGGGGCCCAGGCCCCATTCGAGCGTCTCTTCTATTACGTCGATCGCGAGGACAGCTACAGGAGTCTCGTCAAACACATCGACCAGATCACGGTCGTTGCGCCGCAGGTTTACGTCGTGGACAGCCTCGGAATAATGTGGGGCTCACTCGACAGTCGAGTCCTCGCTCTTGCGAAGGCACATAACGTGAAGGTGATGCCCCTATTCACGAACGAATCCTTCAACCAGCCGGCGCTCCGGCGACTGCTCGCCGATCCCGCGGCCAGGGCACGCTCGGTGCAGACGATGGTCGATCTGTGCAAGGCAAACGGCTACTGGGGAATCCAGTTCGACGTCGAGAATCTGAACATCGCCGATCGCGACCTCTTCACCCAGTGGTATACCGAGGCGGCGAATGCGCTCCACGCCGGTGGATACAAGCTCAGCGCGGCGGTCGTGCACCGCACGGACGACGACGCGGGGCCGACGGCCTACCACCGTTTCCTTCAGGACAGCTGGCGCGCGGGCTACGACCTCGCTGCGATGGCGCGTGTGGGCGACTTCATCTCGGTCATGACCTACAGCCAGCATACGCGGCGCACGCCTCCCGGCCCGGTTGCCGGGATCCCGTGGATGCGCGACGTCGTAGATTTCTTCCTTCGCTACGTGCCAGCCGAAAAGCTCTCCCTCGGCATTCCTACCTACGGCATGCACTGGTTCACGCGCTCCAATCCGTCGATCCCCGAGCGGGCCGACTCATGGAACGAGTCGGTGAACTGGACGTGGGGCTCGGGACTGGCCGAGCGGAACGGCGCCAGAATTCAATGGGATCCCATACAACAGGTTCCGTACGCGTCCTTTACCGTCGGAGGCGTCAACGAATGGGTGTTTCTCGAGGATGCACGGGCCTTCCGGGCAAAACTCGATCTCGCCCGGGAGAAGAAGCTGCGAGGGTTTTCCGTCTGGGTACTGGGGCCGGAAGACGAGCACGTGTGGGATTTGCTGCCGGTGGGGCGACAATAGTGCAACCTGGTGGCAGCAAATGAGAACAATGAGGTCATGTCAGTTTGCAATTTGCTTTTTTCTCGGTATGGGCTGCGCTTCGCTCCCCTCAGGCGCGTCGCCGCGTACCCGACTGCCCGCAGTGAATGCCCTGGTGCCGGATCAGCCTGCCGCAGTGGGCATGCGCAACGATCTCGGGACGACACTCGACTCGATCATGAGCGTTGCGCTCAGGGAGGGCGCAGCTCCCGGCGGCACACTGGCGGTGGGGCGGTTCGGCCGCCTCATCCATTTGAAAGGCTATGGCCGTCTTGACACCGCGCTCAC
>JAHFCS010000467.1 GCA_023249395.1 Gemmatimonadota bacterium | reverse complement strand
GATCAGAATTCAGCTTCAACGGGGCATGCTTGCAGGGAAATCACCGGCGGAGATCGCAAACGACATCGCCTCGCGGGAGGGAGCAATCGGCATCGCGCAACGGCGCGCTTTCGTTATATCGCGCACGGAGACGATGAGGGCACTCTCAGTAGGCGAATTCGACGCGAACGCGGCCTCGCAACGGCTATTCGGTGCTACGTGGACTGTCTGGCGGAAGTGGGACGCCGTAAACGACGAGCGCACGCGCCCGGGGCATCGGGAGGCTGATCACTTGAAGCCGATCAAGATGGGCGCAGTCTTCCAAGTCCGAGAGGATTACGCGCACACGGCGGAGCCCCTGCGATATCCGAGGGATCCTCGCGGGCGTCCGGGGAACACGATTCAGTGTCGGTGCAGAGCGTTGACGAAGACACTTCCCGGAACGGCAACTTTGTCGACGGCGATACAGGAATTCGCGCGACTTGGATTTCCCAGTTGACATGATGGCACTATCCGTGGTAGGTTTCGGGCGATGAACGATTTCAAGCGAGACAGAAAGCCACGGGAGGAATCGGCACCGACTATCAAAGCCGAGCCCCCGATGGAGAAGACCAAGACCGAGCAAGCGGCGATTGGCCACGCCGAGCGGCTCGGTCTTTCGGCGTCCGAGTGGGATCGCCTTTCAATGACCCTGATGGAAACCGCTGTGAAGGCCGAGCAGATTTCCGCCGCGACCATCGGCGCGAGTTACGCGATCCTGTCCATGAGCAACGGTACGGTGGTGCAGATCAAGCTCCGATAGTTTTCAACCCGCAACCGAGACACAACCTCAACCGATTTTCCCGAAGCCATTTCGCGTTGAGGTGATTCATGGAGCAAGCCATCACGAAGACCGAAGACGGAGTCGAGTACTCGCAGGACGAGTATGCAGTCGTACCCGATCCGAATACGCCTTCGACATGGAAGCTCAAGCTCACCGAGATCGTTGATGGAAAGCATGTCATCACGAATGCGCAACTCGGCCGCGCGGTCGCGGCACTTTCGCCGGGCGGTTTTCGAGGCCAGCAAGTAGACCTCACGCCCGACGAACGAAAGAGCGCGGCGCGGAAGATCGCGGCGGAGTACGGCAAGCTCGGAGTCAAGAGCGTCGACCTGCCGGAGACTCTGGTCAGCATTCTTCACCAGTCCGCGCCAACGTCCTTCGATCTGGCGATGAGCATTCCCGAGTCTGCCATGACGGGAAGCGAATGGGATGTCACGATCATCGAGGCAGGCGACAGTAAGGACGACGTTCACACGTTCTCACCCGAGGTTATCAAGCAGGCCGCCGATGCGATGATGTTCGAGAACTGCCCCGTCTTCCAGTTCGCTTTCGATGGACGTTTCGATCACCTGACTCAGAAACACGAGCAGGTCATGAACCCGAGAAATCTTTTCCGAAATTACGTCGGGTTCCTTGCCAACACGCATTGGGATCAGACCAAGCAGGCCGTGGTCGGGAAACTCCACGTGGTCGACGAAGCCGTTGCGACCAAGATGCGAGCCGCGTACCTATCGAACGCGGGTCACATCGGTTTGAGCATTGTCGCTCAAGCGGAGAAGCAGGAAGTTGCCGGCTCGACGGGCGGACGCAGGCTCGCGGTGACGAAAATCCTGAGCGTTCAAGAAACGGACGTGGTGACATATCCAGCCGCCGGCGGGCAACTGGACAGGATGGCGGCGTCGATGGGCGCCGGGGAAAGCGGAGGATCGAAGATGGACAAGAAAACGGCGGAACGGGTGGTCAAGCTTCTGCAGGCAATGGCTCCCGGGTCGGTGGCGGCTGGAGCCGAGATCGATCCTGTTGCCGTAACGGAAGCTCTGGCGAAAGTCGTTTTCACGCCTCCGGCGACCGTCAAGCAGAATCACATGGCGAATCTTTACACGCTGAGGACTCTACTTGAGGCAGGCAGGACGGACGAGGCGCTCGCGCTTCTGACGCAAATGGAACATGAATACGCGGCACCGGAATCCGGGCCTGCGATGATGTCAAACGAGGAGGCGGTTCAAATGAGCGACAAGAAAGTGGAAGAGCTCGGCGGAAAGATCACCGAGTTGGAGAAGACGGTCGAGGCGGTCAAGCAGAGCGCGGCGTTGCAGACGGCGCAGGCGCAACTCGAGACCCGCCTTGTCACGGCTGTCGGACTCACCGACAAGTCGAAGGAGTGGGTCAAGAAACAGTTCACGGGCAAGACGTATCAGCCCGCGGAACTCGACACCGCAATCGCGGATGCGCTCGAGATTCAGGGCGGAGCCGTCAAGCAGGGCGTCACTTCGCACAGCACCGTGGGCCCGGACAACTCGGAAAAGATTCAGATGGGCATGGATCTGATGATCGGATTCAAGCCCGCAGAGGCAGATCGTGAGCGCTACAAGCACGCGATGCCCTTCAAGTCGCTTCGGCAGGCGTACCTGTTCTGCACGGGCGACGAGACGTTCGAATCGAAGTACAACTGGGAGCGCGCGGGCCTCGGGCTCATGCAGTCACAGGACGTGCGTCAGTCGATGAACTCGACGAACTTCCCCAGCCTTCTCAGCGTCTCCATGAACAAGCGACTGGCTCAGGAGTATGCCCGTCGGTCGACGGAGTGGCGTCAGGTCGTTCGGACGCGCGCCATCGATAATTACAAACTGCAGGAGATCAACCGATGGGGCGGTTTCTCGTCCCTGCCGGAGGTCACCGAGACAGGCGGAACGGCTCAGTATCAGGAGCTCGGAACGCCCGCCGAGGAGAAGGCGTCGTACACGCCCACGATCTACGGTGGTCATGTTCGGGTCACGAAACGCATGAGCCGCAACG
>JAHFCS010000466.1 GCA_023249395.1 Gemmatimonadota bacterium | reverse complement strand
AGCTCAAGTTCGGATCGAGCGTCATGAACATTCAGGGAGACCGCGAGCAGCCCGGTTCGCTCGCTGCGATCGGCTGGGATGACGAAGCCGTGAAGCCGGTCCGCTTCGACATCATCAAGGACGGAATTTTCGTCGACTATCAGACCACGCGCGAGCAGGCGACGATGCTCGAGTGGTACTACAGGAAAGTCGGCAAGCCCGTGCGCTCGTACGGCTGCTCGTATGCGCAGAGCTGGGCCGACGTGCAGTTCCAGCGCATGCCGAACGTCTCGCTCCTCCCCGGCAAGAACGACTACACCTGGGAAGACATCATTTCGCAGACCGACAAGGGCATCGCCATCATCGGCGACGGGTCGTTCTCGATCGACCAGCAGCGCTACAACGGCCAGTTCGCCGGCCAGTGCTTCTATGAGATCAAGGGTGGCAAGATCACCGGTATGCTCAAGGACGTCGCGTACCAGTTCCGCACGCCGGAGTTCTGGGGATCCATGGAGCTCATCGCCGGCCCGCGATCGTACCACCTGGGCGGCGCGTTCGGCGACGCCAAGGGGCAGCCGGGGCAGTCGAACGCCATCAGCCACGGCTGCGTGCCCGCGCGCTTCAGGCAGGTGAACATCATCAACACGGGGAGGAGAGCGTGAGCTCGTACACGGCACCACGATCGCTGCTCACCCCCGCGGGAATTCTGACGCGCCAGGAAGCGGAAGAGATCTGCAAGCGCGCGCTGGCGGTTTCGCCCGCGCAGGAGACGCGCGTCTCGATCAACAGCGCGGCGCGCGCGGATACGCGCTTCGCCGTGAATCAGGTCACGACGTCCGGTGAGAACCGCGACACCTCGGTGACGATCACCGCGTACGTGGACGGGCGCGCATCGAGTGTCACCACGAATCGGCTTGACGAGGCGTCTCTCGCGGCCGCGGCAAGGCAGGCGACGGAAATCGCGAAGCTCGTTCCGCCGAACCCGGAACGGATGCCGGAACTCGGGCCGCAGAACTATCCGCCCGCGAAGGATCGCGCGATCACGCTGCCGAATCCGCTCGAGCGGTCGCTGGCCGCGAAGAAGGTCACCGAGATGGCGCGCTCGGCGGGGCTCGTCTCGACGGGATTCATCGAATGCCGCGTCGGCGCCACCGCACTCGCGAACTCGAAGGGCCTGTTCGCATACGACTCGAGCTCGGCCGTGACGATGACGGCCACCGTGCGCACGACGGACGGCACGGGTTCCGGCTGGGCGTGCAGCGACGGCGACACATTTGACGAAATCGACGCGGAGCATGTAGCGGCCACGGCGGCGGAGAAAGCCAGGACCTCGCGCAATCCGGTGGCCGTGGAGCCGGGTCGTTACGTCACGATCCTCGAGAACACCGCCGTGGGCAATCTCGTGTCGTCGATCGCAGGGGCGATGCAGGCCCGCGCCGCCGACGAAGGCCGCTCGTTCTTCTCCAGGCAGGGCGGCGGCAACAAGCTCGGGATGAAAGTCGTGGACGAGCGCGTGACGCTGCTCTCGGATCCGGCCGATTCGCCGCGCTCAGCCGGCGGCTACGACGGCGATGGCATGCCGGTGGAAAAGGTGGTCTGGATCGAGAACGGCGTGGTGAAGAACCTCAACTACGATCGCTTCTGGGCGCAGAAGATGGGGAAGGAACCCACCCATTCCTCGGGCGGCGGGCGCGGCGGGGGATTCGGTGGCGGCGGCACCCTGCGCATGATGGGCGGCACTTCGTCCATCGCGGACATGATCAGGAGCACCGAGCGCGGGATCCTCGTAACGCGCTTCTGGTACATCCGCGGCGTGGATCCGCGCACGCTCGTGAGCACCGGCCTCACGCGCGACGGCACCTTCCTCATCGAAAACGGAAAGATCTCGCACCCAGCGAAGAATTTCCGCTTCAACGAATCGCCGATCTTCTTCCTGAACAACCTCGAGATGCTCGGCCCCGCCATCCGCATCAACGCGTCCGAGGCGCTCGGCGCCGGTGGCTCGACCATCATGCCGGCGATCAAGGTGAGGGAGTTTACGTTCAGCTCGCTGTCGGACGCAGTGTAAGCAGCCCGGCGATTGGCGACTGGGGACTGGCCAGCGAGTCGCAACTCGCGAGTCGCTCGCCAGTGCCCAGTCGCGATTCGCAAAAAAACGGGCGGCCCAATCGGGCCGCCCGCTTTTCTTCAGATAGGCGCTCAGTCCTTCTTGATCGCTCGCATGATGTCACCAGGTAGCGACGTGGGCGTCTTGATCCTGCGACGCTTTCCCGTCTCTTCCTCGACGCGGCGCCAGAACTCGTACTCCCGTCCGGCCGCCTGCAACTGCGACTCGTTCACGTTCTCGCCATCGAGCCACGCGTGAATCGCTTCGGGCGTGTGCGCCGACTGCAACGGCACCTCGCGGTCCGTCATCGGCTCGTGCTCCGTCGGTTTGCGCGCGGAGGTCGCTGCCTCTTCGCGCGGATCGAGATTGTCCATCACAGGTATCGCTCCTCCAGCAGTTTCTGCAGTGCCTCGCGAGCGCGATGGACGCGCATCTTGAGGGCACCGACCGATGTTTCGAGCAGTTCAGCCATCTCTTCGTACGACCGCCCTTCGACGTGCTTCATCACGAACGCCTCGCGCAACGACGGCGGGAGCGCGCTGAGGGCTTCGTCCAGATCCCCGCGCAGTTCGCCCCGGTCCAGCTCTTCTTCCGGCGTCTCGTACCCAGACGGTTGATCGTCCTCTTCGTAACTCAGGTGCGTGCGCCGGATGTTCTTCAGCCAGTCCTTGCACCCGTTGGCCACGATCCTGAAGACCCACGCATCGAAGCGCCCACGCACCTCCCCGAGGTGCTGATA
>JAHFCS010000465.1 GCA_023249395.1 Gemmatimonadota bacterium | reverse complement strand
GGAGGAGACGCGCGGGCAGCAGCAGGAAATGCTGGAGCGCGCGCGGCGTGAGATCGAGGCGGAGAAGGTTCGCGCCGTTGCCGAGCTGCGGCGTGAAGCCGTGGATCTTGCGATCGCGGGAGCCGGCAAGGTGATCGAGCAGAATCTCGACAACGAGTCGAATCGGAGAATCGTCGAGAAGTTTCTCTCGTCAATTCCTGTGACGCCGGCGAAGGCCTGATGCGCGACGCGACGGTAGCGAGGAACTATTCCGAGGTTCTGCTGACGCTTGCGCGCCGAGCGGAAGATCTCCCGGGCTGGGGCAAGCTCATTCAGGACGTTTCGTCGGCAATAGAAGACGATCCGACGCTCCGTCTTTTCCTCGAGTCGCCGAAGATCAGCGAGGCGCAGAAGTCAGCAGTGCTGACCGAGGCGCTGAGCGACAGGGTCCCGCGTCACTTCCTGCGATTTCTACTGGCGCTCGTTCGCAAGCGCCGGCAGATGTTGATCCCCGATATCGCGGCCGAGTTCCACAACCTTGTCGATGCGTCCGAAGGTCGGATCCATGCGCGAGTCACGGTTGCGCGCGAAGCGACAGAGGCGGAGCGCAACGTGATTACCGAGCAGTTGTCGAGGGTGCTTGGGAAGCAGGCGGTGCTGCATGTGAATGTGAACCCGGCGATACTCGGCGGCGTGATCGTGAAGGTGGGAGATACGGTGATGGACGGTTCGGTGCGGCGGAAACTGGCGACGCTCAGGAACCGGATCATCGTCGGCACGATGTAACTACGATTGCGTCGTTACCACCGCCGTGCCGTAGCAGAGTACTTCAGTCACCCCCGACATCACTTCTGTCGCATCGTAGTGTATCGCCACAACCGCCGTGGCACCCAGCTCCTGCGCGTGCTGAAGCATCAGACTGAAAGCCTCCGCCCGCGTTTTCTCGCAGAGCTCGGTAAGCAATGAGATATTGCCTCCCATGATTGTTTGAAGCGACGCTCCAAGGGTGCCGAAGACTGAGCGGGAGCGCACCGTCACCCCGCGGACTACCCCGAGCGTCTCTGTTACGCGATATCACTCGATCGACATGCCGGTTGTCGTCATCGCGTGCTCGATCGGTCGTATGGCCATTTTGAAATCCTCTGGGTCGGGGTGCGGATTGCCCAATTCATGCGTTACGGGAGATATTAACGCATGACAGGCATACCAGAGGGCACGGAAACCGGCTCCGGGAGAGTGACTGTGATCACGGTTCCCAAGCCCTGGGGCCATGAAATCATATGGGCCCACACAGATCGCTACCTCGGGAAGGTGCTTCACATAAACGCCGGCCATGCGCTCTCGGTGCAGTACCACGACCGCAAGGACGAGACGGTGCACCTGCTGAGCGGCGAGCTGATCTATCGCGTGAAGCTGGGCGACGTGCTCAAAGACGTGCACCTTACCCGTGGAGAGTCGTTCAGGATTGCACCCGGGACAGTCCACCAGATAGAAGCAGTTACCGACTGCGACGTCCTCGAGGCATCGACGGCCGAGATGGACGACGTGGTGAGACTCGAGGACCGCTACGGCCGAGAGGGAACGAGCGCGCCATGAAGGTCATCATCCCGCTCGCGGGGAAGGGAACGCGTCTTCGCCCGCACACGCACGTCACTCCGAAGCCGATGATGAAGGTCGCCGGAAAACCGGTGATGTCGTACATACTGGACGATCTGAAGAAACTCGGCGACGTCCATCAGATCATCTACATCACGGGCCACCTCAAGGAGAAGGTGGAGGAATTCGCGCGCGCTTCGCTCGACGTTCCCTGTGTGTTCATCGAGCAGAAGGTGCAGGACGGGACCGCGGGCGCGGTGGCGCTGGCGCGCGATTATGTGGACGAGCCGGTGCTCATCATCTTCGTGGACACGATCTTCGACGCTGATCTCTCGATTGTGAAAACCACCGACGCGGACGGGATCATCTGGGTGAAGGAGGTGGAGGACTACAAGCGCTTCGGAGTCGTGGTCACGGACAAGGACGGCAACATGACGCAGATCGTCGAGAAGCCGACGACTCCGATCTCGAAGCGCGCCAACATCGGTCTCTACTATATCCGGAACTGGAAGCTCCTCTTCGAGGGAATAGATCACGTGCTCGCGTCGCCGCAGAACCAGGGCGAGTACTATCTCACCGACGCGTTCCAGTACATGATCGAGAAGGGCGCGAAGATAAAGGTGGTGGACGTCAAAGGTTGGTACGATGCGGGCAAGATCGAGACAATGCTCGAGACCAACCTGACGATGCTGGCGAAGGGGCGGGCGCGGCGGCCAGATTCATTCGCCGGATCGACGATCGTTGATCCGGTTTACATCGAGGAGAACGTCACACTCAAGCGATCCACCATCGGCCCCAACGTGTCCATCGGTGCGGGGAGCGTAATTGAGGACTCCAAGATCAGTCACACAATCATCGGTACGGGGACGAAGATCGCCCGCTCGCTGCTGACCAACTCGCTGGTGGGCGACGAAGCGACACTCGACGGCGTCAAGGGCCAGGTGACGCTGGGAGATCATTCCGAGATCCGGACATCCTGAAGAAGCTCGGAAGAAATGTCATTGCGCTCAGTGGAGTAAGCTTCCTCACTGACGTTTCGACTGAAATGATCTACCCGCTGCTACCGCTCTTCCTGAGCAGCGTGCTCGGAGCGAATGCGAGCTTCATCGGGGCAATCGAAGGCGCGGCTGAATCCGTAGCCGCTCTGCTCAAGCTCGGCAGCGGATGGTGGTCCGATCGCGTCAAGAAACGCAAGCCGCTGGTGGTGCTCGGCTATGGCATCGCTTCGTTCGTGCGGCCGTTCGTGGCGAT
>JAHFCS010000464.1 GCA_023249395.1 Gemmatimonadota bacterium | reverse complement strand
GTCGTGAGTTTGGATACCGGCAAGCTTCTCCTCTGGTTTTCCAGTCGGGGACGGCACTTTCCCGGCAAATCCTGGGACGAGGACTACTACGAGTTGCTGGGCCACTCGCAGTTCGTTCTCTGTCCCAGCGGCGATTACGTCTGGAGTTACAGGTTCTTCGAGGCCGCGCTTTGCGGAGCGATGCCGATCATCGAGAAGGACTGCCCGGTCTTCAGGGGTTTCCGCTACCGAACGATGAACGATCCTGTAAGAGAGCTCGAGTGGCGAAGAGACGATGCGGAACATAACTATGCGAGGTGCCTGAAACTGGTGACTGTTCCACCGGGACAACTGAACGATGAGATCGCGGCTCTAATGACGTCGCGCCGACGTTCGTCATGAGGAAGCTGAAGCTTGTTGTTGTCGGTACGATGGCGTCTGAGCCTTACGCCGGCATGGCATGGATGAACATGCAGATAGCCGCCGGGCTCCGGCGGCTGGGCCACGACGCTTACTATTTCGAGACCACCTCTACGTGGCCTTATGATCCCGTGCGAGGCTCGCGCGTGCGCGACAGCGAATACGCCGCGGGTTACCTCGCGAGAATTGCCAAGCGCTTCGGGATGAGCGACCGATGGGCCTACCGTCGCAGCTACCTCGACAAGGAGTGGCTGGGGCTCGAGCGTCACACAGCCGAGGGCATCCTTGCCGACGCTGACGCAGTCTTCAATGTCGCTGGTGCCAGCCGGTTCGCCGAAGAGAATCTGAAGACCGGACCTCTGATCTATTTCGGAACCGATCCGGTCTACCACGAGCTGGCCTACGCAGCAAGGGACGCGAAGACTCGAGAAGTAGTGGACGAGCATGATGCGTCGGTGACGTATGGCGAGAACATCGGTGAGGCCGGCTGCGCCATTCCGCCTCTTCCACATCTCCGCGCCCGAACACGCCAGCCAGTATTGCTCGACGAATGGGAATCCGGGCCGCCGGCGCGGGCGACCTTCACGACCGTCGGCAACTGGAAGCAGGATGGACGTGACATCCAGTTCGAAGGCAACACGTACCTGTGGAGCAAACACCACGAGTTTCTGAAATTCATCGAGCTTCCTCGCCTTGTGAATGCCGAGCTCGAGCTCGCCAGCAATCTCGCCGGCCCGCTTTCAATCCCCGACGGTCCTGAGGACGTGGTCAAGGGACTTGGGATGGATGACGACGCCCGCGTGGCTCTCGTGAAGAACGGCTGGAAGCTCGTGCCGGGCACGGAGTTCTCTCTCGACCCCTGGCCTTACCGCGAGTACATCCAGCAGTCGCGTGGCGAGTTCACGGTCGCCCGGGATCTCAACGTGCGGCTTCGCAGCGGATGGTTCAGCGAGCGCAGTGCCTGCTATCACGCGGCAGGCAGACCCGTGATAACGCAGGACACTGGATTCGGATCCGTCCTTCCTACTGGCGAAGGTTTGTTCGTGTTCAACACGATGGATGATATTCTGGGCGCGTTCCAGGAAGTTGAAGGCGATTACCAGCGCCACTCACGTGCCGCGCGTAGCATCGCCGAGGACTACTTCCGGGCGGAGACTGTGCTCGCGAGACTGCTCGACGATCTCGGCTTGTAGCTGTTGCGGTTCAGCGCACGTGTTGCGGCGAAGCCAATGCGCTCACCTGGCGGCCCACTAGTTGATTCTGCTGCCGGCCTTGCTCGATGAACTCGAAGGGCACCCGCTGCTGCGGCAACATCTCCAGTCGCGCGGGCAGTGACTCGATGTCGTCGAGGTCGCACACCCATTCGCCCAGACCCGCGGCTCGCATGAACGATTCGACCTTACGGTCTGCCGAGACCACCAGTACACGCCTGCCTGTGGCGAGCGCGATGATGCATCCGTGCAGCCGCGACGTGATCACCAGGTCTGCCGAGCCGTAGAGATCGAGAACCTACTGCAATGCAGTCACGCGGCCAGAGGGAATCAGATTGTTGGTCTGCCGATAGCTCCGCCCGGTGCGATCGGCAAATTCTTCGGCGGCCGAGAGGATCCGTTCGTATATGTCCGCTCCCACGTTGTCGTAATGATCCACGTTGAGCGGTCGTTTGAGCTCGCCGCCACGGGTAGGCACCGCGACAACGGTGGGGCAGATGACCGGCGGTGGCAGCTCGCAATCGCTTAGGTTTTCGCGCGTAAGCTCGTCGCGTACGATGCAGAGGCGGCTCTGCCGGATGATTTCCGAGATCAGCTTCGCGGGCGGACGCGACTGTTCGCGCTTCATGTCGCAGTAGCCGGCTCCCCAGATGCAGAACGGCACACGCGCAGCGATTGGAAGAAACCCTTCCCAGAAAGGAACGAAGTAGTCCATGAACAACCCGCCGCCGCCAATGACAATGAAGTCATCCGGCCCCAGCTCGCGCAGAGCGGAGAGAGTCGCTTCCACAAAAGGCGCATCGCAGAAATGCTCCTGCACCGGGTCCGGCGGTAGCAGCGACTGGATCCCACGCGCCGAGAGCCAGTCGCCGATGTTGGACGGGTTGGCATAAACGTGATGGATCATGAGCGCATCCTGGTGAACACTTCAGCGTAATCGCCGCCGGGCCAGCTGTGCATCTCCCCGCGATACCGATTCAACCCGCGCACTGCGGCGACGAATCCCATTACGGCGCACTGAGTGCGATAAGCGCGGACCGCACGGAGCTTCGTTTCCATGTAAGGGGAGATATCGACTATCTCGTCGAGCTGCCGGATGGGCGTCCACACCTCGAACATGAGCACATCGGGCCGCTTGCTCTTCGCCGCAGGCAGTGAGCGCCGCAGCAAACGCACTGAAGCACGATGATCGGTGTGCATCTCCCTGTCGTGAGGGAGATAG
>JAHFCS010000463.1 GCA_023249395.1 Gemmatimonadota bacterium | reverse complement strand
TACGCTGGTGAGCGACGGACTCAGGCGTATGGGGTGGGGCCTGTTCATGAAGGTGGTCATCGCCGACCGGCTCGCGCGCTACGTAAACGCCGTCTACAACTCCCCGAACACCTACGACGGGCTGACACTCGTCGTCGCCACGATTTTCTTCGCGCTCCAGATCTACTGCGACTTCGCCGGCTATTCTCACATCGCCATCGGCACGGCCGAGGTCATTGGAGTCAAGCTGATGCGCAACTTCAACCGCCCCTACCTGGCGCGGACGATCAGCGAATTCTGGTCGAGATGGCACATCTCGCTTTCCACCTGGTTCCGCGACTACGTCTACATCCCGCTCGGCGGCAATCGAGTGAGCACGCCCCGCTGGTACTACAATCTCTTCATCACCTTCCTGTTGAGCGGGCTGTGGCACGGTGCGAATTGGACCTTCGTCATCTGGGGCGCATTGAACGGATTCTATCTAATCTCCGCGCTGGCGACGCGCCGAATTCGCGAGCGTGTAGCTTCGGTTACCGGGCTGATGCGGCATCAACGCTTTCACGTGGTGCTGCAGGTATTTGTCACCTTTGCCCTGACCTGCCTGGCCTGGGTGTTCTTCCGCGCCGGCTCCCTGCAGGACGCCGGACACATCATATCGCACATGTTCGTTCGTCCGACGCCGCACCAGATTCTCCCCGATGGACTTCGTGCCGAGGGTCTCACCAAGCTCGAGGTCGCATTTTCGGCGGCGCTCATCATTTCGCTGATGACCTACGAGCTCGTCTCAACCAGAACCAATCTGGCTCGGCGCTTCATGCTTCAGCCAGCCTGGGTTCGGTGGCCGGCGTACTATGTCCTCTGCATGTCCATTTGGCTGCTCGGCATCAGCACCGAAGCGAAGGCATTCATCTACTTCCAGTTCTGACCACGCATGACTGCTCCTACAAGGACTGCTCTGATTTGCGGTGTGTCTGGCCAGGATGGCGCTTACCTCGCCCAGCTGCTGCTTTCCAAGGGGTACTTCGTCCACGGGGCTTCGCGAGATGCTCAGGCATCGAGCTTTCGCAATCTCAGACGGCTCGGTCTGCTCGATTCGGTACGGCTTGAGTCGCTGACGATCACCGATTTCCGAAGTGTTCTCCAGGCCTTGCGCCGAGTGAACCCGGACGAGGTCTACAACCTCGCCGGCCAGAGCTCGGTGGCGCTCTCATTCGAGCAGCCGGTCGAGACATTGGAGAGCATCAGCGTTGGGACTCTCAACCTGCTCGAGGCAATCCGGTTTACAGAGCGCCCGATCCGTTTCTACAACGCCGGGTCGGGTGAATGCTTTGGAGACACACGCACTCCCGCCGACGAATCGACCGCGTTCAGACCGCGGAGCCCATATGCCGTCGCCAAGTCGGCAGCCCACTGGGAGGTCGCGAACTACGCCGATGCGTACGGACTTTTTGCGTGTACCGGCATTCTGTTCAATCACGAATCGCCGCTCCGGGCGGAGAGATTCGTAACGAAGAAGATTGTCGCCTCGGCTTGCCGCATCTCGCTCGGCAGTGGAGAGCGCCTGCGACTGGGGGACTTGAGCGTCCAGCGCGATTGGGGATGGGCCCCGGAGTACGTCGAGGCAATGTGGATGATGCTTCAGCAGGACGCGCCCGAGAGCTACGTGATCGCGACCGGTGAGTCGCACACACTCGAGCAGTTCGTCTAGCGGGCCTTCGCGGAAGTGGGACTCGCCTGGCGAGATCATGTTGACGTCGACCCGCGATTGCTGAGACCGGCCGACATCAGCTTCGCTAGTGCCAATCCATCCCGGGCGAACGAGCGTCTGGGATGGAAGGCCAGAGCGCACATGCCGGAAGTCGTTCAAAGGATGGTCGAAGCCCAGCTTTTGGAGACCGCGTTTTGACGGCTGGCGCGATTCCCGAAGCCAGCGAGCCCCGCGGCAAGGGTGCGGGCGTCCTGATTCTCAAGTCCGCCCTGCTGGCCGCGGCAATCGTTGTCAGTGGACTTCTGATCAGTCAGTACGACACGCGAGCGAGCGACGACAATTATCTGGCCGCGGTACTCGAGAAGGACCGCCTGATCCGGACCACGCCCTCACCCAAGATCATACTCGTCGGCGGCTCGAACCTCGCCTTCGGCATCGACAGCCGCGTGATTCAGGATTCACTGAAGGTGCACGTGGTCAACATGGGTCTCTACGCCAAGCTGGGGCTTCGCTACATGCTCGCGCAGGTGAAACCCTACATCCGCAATGGCGACATCGTCGTCGTCGTCCCTGAGTACGACCAGTTCTACGGAGATTTTCTGGAGGGGGACGCGACTCTCAACACTGCGCTCCTCTACGCGCCGGCGGACCGGATCGGCGATTTCGTGAAATCCTATTCGGTCATAGACGTCGTGCTGCGACCCCGCGTCGAAAACGCGCGGCGCGCATTCCTCGAAGCGCTGGCGGACGCATTCGGCGTCAAGGACGAGTACTTCCCGCCCGACACCAACCCTGTGTACAACAGGCATTCATTCAACCAGTTCGGCGATGTCGTGAGCCATCTCGGAAAGAAGAGCATGAGCCCCGACTCGATCTACGTTGGGAAGCTTCCGGACGCGAAGACATTCAACCGCCGCGCGCTGGAGGAGCTCAACGACATCGGAGATGAATCGCGCGCGAGGCGGGCGCACGCATATTTCCTCTTTCCCTCCTACATGGACCGTGCGTACACCACCAACACGTCGGCAATTGCCTGGCTCCGGCAGCGACTGGCTGGCGCGATGCGAATTCCCATCCTCGGAGGGCCGGAGGACTTTGTCTACCCCGCGAGCTGGTTCTTCGACACCCGCTACCACCTTAACGCAA
>JAHFCS010000462.1 GCA_023249395.1 Gemmatimonadota bacterium | reverse complement strand
CCCCGCGGGTCGTTGCCGTTGGCGAGCGTAACGCGGGCCGCCTGCTTGGCAAGCTCCACCAGACGCCATTCCAGATAGCCCCAGTGACCCTCAGTGAACTAGTCGTCCTTGGAGGTGATCAGCACGACCCGGTCCCAGAACTCCTTCTTGGCCGAGTGGTCCCGGAAGCGGTTGATGAAGTCCTCGGTGCGCCCGATGTAGCAGCGCACACCTCCCAGAGCCTCCTCATCGTCGCCGAGGAGAAGATAGGCGCCGTTGCGCCTGGCCTCGGGGCGCTTGAGGATGTCGCCGAGATCCGAGCGCGGCCCCGCGAGCACGTGACCGGTCCAGCCGGCGATCTCTGCGGTGGTGATTCCGCCGGGGACGCCTTCCACGAGGAAGATCTCGATGTGCTTCCCGCTCATGCAGCCGCCTCCCTAAAGGTCAGCAGCCGGTCCCGGTAGTACTCGTACTGCTTCCGGCGCGCGGCGAGCTCCGCAGGAAGCCCGATGCTGAGGTCGTTCACGAGGGCATCGAATCTGTCGAGGATGGCGACGATGCGGGCTTGCTCTTCGAGGGATGGGACGGGTATCGCAATCTTCGCAAGATCCGCCGCAGACAATCGCTTCACTTTGGCCCGCGCCACGTACTTGCCCTTCTGAGCGTGGAACGTTTCTGTCTGCATGAAGTACGAGACGTACTTCGGATCGAGCGAATGACGGTAAGCGAAACAGTCATCGTGAATCGCAACTTCGTCACTGCCGAGCCAGGCGACGGCCTTGCCAACATCCTCTACGGTCTCGCCAACCGCTGCAATGATGACGTCGCGCGGTCTTGCACAGCGCAGTTGCGAGGCAAGACCACTGCGGACATGAGAGAGCGACTCGTTTGCGGCAACCCCATAGTGCGTGTAGATCTCGCCGTAATGGATCGCCGGCATACCCGCATCGACCATGTCGGATCTGACGAAGCGGCGCCCACGGATGAACTCACCGAGCTCACCCATCGGAACCCACCGGACCCCCCCCTCCGGGAAGGTCAAGAGCGAGTCTCGATAGTGGGCATACTGACGCCGCCGGGCTTCCAGCTCCGCTTCCAGCTCCGCTTCCAGCTCCGCTTCCAGCGTCGTGAACAAGTCTAGTACACGCACGATCTCTCGCTGCACTTCGAGGGGAGGGACTGGGATCCGGTACTTCATAATCATCGACTTGCTGCCGCGGGGCATCTTTCCGCCCTTGGCGTGCTGCGTGTCATATGCAAAGAATTTCTCGGAGGACAGCACCCGGTAGAGAAACTCCGGGGCGAGCAGGTCGTGAAAGGAATCGTTGATCCGGATTGCGAGCACATCCCCGCTGCAACCGCCATAGTTCGTCGCGAGCCATATCTTCTTGAGGTAAGGCCGGATGTTACCGATAAGCACGTCGCCCACGCGGTACTCAGTGAGGTTCCCGGCGATCGGGACGTAGCCTGAAACGGTCCGGCCGGCCTGATTCGGTCGGAGATTGTCCACGCCGACAAACGTGTCACCATCAACAGCGCTAGCCGAGACACGTGAGTCAGAATACGCGGCGACGTCACCAAGCGCCTTGAACTCCACCCCATCCGGGCACAACTCCTTGATCAGCTCGTCGATGCGGCTCATCACTCCGGCTTCCCTTCGAGCTCGTGCTGCACGCGCTTTACCGACTGCAAGTACGCTCGCTCGACATCCGAAGACCCAAGGTCCGGTCGTTGCAGGTACTTCTCGTACTCGCCCTCGGCCTTCGCGACCGCCTGCTTGTGGCTGACGGAACCCGCGCTCGTCAGCACCGGTGCGTCCATCGCGGTGATCAGGCGGTCGAGATGCGCGAGCCAGTCCCTCATATATGTCGGCTGGTGACTCTGGGCACGAAACTCGGCGGCGTCGAAGTACGCCGAAACCAAGGTGTTCAGCTTCTTGATTTCGCCTTCGTTCAGGTAGTTCTTGGCGACAGTCACGTCCGACTTGCGCAGGCGTTCTCCCGCGAACGAGGTCAGCCCCATGTCCGGCTGGCTGGCATCGGCGCGCGAAGCGATGACCTCTGCGGCGGTATGACCGTGGGCGGCGTAATGCAGCTTGTTCTGGACGATCTTGAAGAACTCCGTGGTCTCTTGGGCCGTAGGATCGTAGTCGACACTCGTCGCATACAGCTCCAGCACCTGGCGATACAGCACCTTCTCACTGCTGCGGATATCACGAATCCGCTCGAGCAACTCACGCCAGTAGCGACCACCGCCAAGCTCCTTGAGCTTCGCGTCGTCTATCGTGAAGCCCTTGATGAGGTACTCCCGCAGACGATCCGTGGCCCAGATTCGGAATCGCGTGGCGACCTTGCTCTTCACTCGGTAGCCGACAGAGAGGATCACGTCGAGGTTGTAGTGGGCAGTGAGGTACGACTTGCCATCCGCCGCAGTTGTTCGGAATTTCCGAACAACTGCTTCCTCCTCCAATTCCCCCTCTTCGAAGACGTGCTTGATGTGCTCGCTGATGTTCGCCTTCGAACTCTGAAACAGCTTGACGAGCTGTGCCTGCGTGACCCAGATGGTGTCGTCTTCGAGCCGGACTTCAACAGCGGGAGTACCGTCATCGCGCTGGTAGAGAACGATCTCGCCGCTCACGCCTTCCCCTCCAGATCCGCCACGATCGCGTCGATCTGCGTCCGCAGCTCGGCCTGCCGTGCGACGATCTGCGCGATCTCGGCGTTGAGCGCCGTGATGTCGACCTCCTCGCGCGTGTCCTCCTGCTCCACGTACGAGCTGACCGCGATGTTGTACTCGTTCTCGGCGATCTCGGAGTTGGGCACCAGGCGCGCGAAGTGCTCGACGTCCTCGCGCGCGCTG
>JAHFCS010000461.1 GCA_023249395.1 Gemmatimonadota bacterium | reverse complement strand
GTCGGCACCACGCTCGAGGAAGCCGAGCGCATACTCGGCAAGCACCGGATTGAGAAGCTGCCGGTGGTGGACGAAAAGGGAGCATTGCGCGGACTGATCACGGTGCGCGACATCCACCAGCGCCGCGCATTCCCGAACGCGAACAAGGACGAGCACGGGCGGCTCAGAGTGGCCGCCGCGATCGGCGCCACGAACTACACCGACCGGGCACGCGCGCTCGTTGACGCTGGTGTGGACGTGCTCATCATCGACACGGCCCACGGCCATGCGGACGGGGTGCTCGAAGCGGCTGCCGATGTTCGCGAGATGTTCCCCGACGTCCAGCTCGTGGCCGGAAATATCGCGACGCGCGAAGGCGCGGCCGCGCTCGTCGAGCGCGGCGTGGACGCCGTGAAGGTTGGTGTCGGGCCGGGGTCAATCTGCACGACCCGCGTCGTGACCGGAGTCGGCGTGCCTCAGCTCACGGCCGTATTCGACGCCGTCGAGGGTGCGGGCGACGTTCCGGTAATCGCCGACGGAGGAATCAAGTATTCGGGTGACATCGTGAAGGCGCTTGCGGCAGGCGCGTCGAGCGTGATGATGGGCTCGATGCTCGCGGGCACCGAAGAGAGTCCGGGCGAATCGATTCTTCTCGAGGGGCGGCGCTTCAAGATGATCCGCGGAATGGGCAGCCTGTCGGCGATGCAGGACGGAAGCGCGGACAGATACTTTCAGGAAGGCGAGATGTCGGCGCGGAAGCTCGTTCCCGAGGGAATCGAAGGGCGGGTGCCATACAAGGGCCCGGTCGCTGACACGATCTTCCAGATGATCGGCGGGCTGCGCGCAGGAATGGGTTACGTCGGATGCGCGACGATCGACGCATTGCGTACCGAAGCGGAATTCGTGCGTGTCACCGCCGCCGGACTGCGCGAATCGCATCCCCATGACGTGACCATCACTCGCGAAGCGCCCAACTACTCGGTTTGACGACTCGAGTTGTGGCTGTGATGTAAGGATTCCGCAGAGGGACGTGCGTGCGCCGTTTCCTTGACAATATCTCGTTGGGCGCAGCAACTTCTCCCGGCTTCGCGATGTCTACTGTGCAGTAGGAGAGTGGCGCGAGTGAGCTGGCGCGCCCCAAGTCCGTTCGTTCCACATCCGCCGATATCGGGAGAATCGCATGGGTATCTGGACCAAGAAGAGCATCGCCATTTTGCAAGCCGAGGCGGGCGCCGAGGAGGGCGTACATACTCTCAGGCGGGCGCTTGGCGCGTTGAACCTGACGACGCTTGGAATCGGTGCGATCATCGGCGCCGGTATCTTCGTGCTGACGGGCACGGCGGCCGCGAATTATGCGGGGCCGGCAATCGTCTATTCGTTCATTCTCGCCGGACTCGGCTGCCTCTTCGCGGGACTCTGCTACGCCGAGTTTGCGGCGATGATCCCGATTGCCGGCAGCGCGTACACGTACGGCTATGCGACGCTTGGCGAGCTGGTGGCGTGGATCATCGGATGGGACCTGATCCTCGAGTATCTGTTCGGGGCGGCGACCGTCGCCGTGGGGTGGTCGGGATACTTCTCCGCTTTCATGAACGAGCTCGGCTTCCGGATACCGGTGCAATTCACCGGGGCGCCGCTCGACGTCGTCGGGACGCACAATCTCGTGGCGTCCAATATCTGCTTCAACCAGTCGACCAATGAAGTGATCAGCGTCGCAGCCGGCCAGGCGTGCGACCTCACCAAGTACTCCACCGTGCACGGAGTGGTCAACCTGCCCGCGATGATACTCGTCGGGCTGGTGACAACGCTGCTCGTCATCGGCATCAGGGAGTCGGCGCGATTCAACAATGTCATCGTGCTGGTGAAACTCGCGATCGTCCTGCTCGTCATCGGATTCGGCTTCATGTACGTCAACTCCGACAACTGGCATCCATTCGTTCCCGTGAACACCGGGACCTTCGGCCAGTACGGATGGACCGGCATTGTTCGGGGTGCGGCCGTGATCTTCTTCGCTTACATCGGGTTCGATGCCGTCTCGACGGCGGCTCAGGAAGCGAAGAATCCGCAGCGGGACATGCCCATCGGCATTCTCGGATCGCTCGCCATCTGCACCGTTCTCTATATCCTGATGGCACTGGTGATGACCGGTCTCACGAAGTACACGAACCTGAATGTGCCGCATCCGGTGTTCGTAGCTATCGCCGCCGCAGGACCGGCGCTCGCGTGGCTCCGTCCGATCATCAATATCGGTGCGATCGCCGGGCTCGCCTCGGTGGTGCTGGTGATGCTTCTGGCGCAGCCGCGCATCTTCTTCACGATGTCGCGTGATGGACTGCTGCCGCCGGTGTTCGGCAAGGTGCACCCGAAGTTCAGAACGCCCTATATCACGACCATCCTCACGGGGGTGGTGTGCGCGCTGATCGCCGGCGCGTTCCCCATCGCGTTGCTCGGCGAGCTCGTTTCGATCGGGACGCTCCTCGCATTCGTGATTGTTTCTGCGGGCATCATCGTGCTTCGCAGGAAGAGTCCTGAGATTCCGCGGCCGTTCCGCACGCCGCTGGTGCCGCTGGTGCCGATTCTCGCGATCCTCATCTGCGGCTACATGATGTACAGCCTGCCGGGTGACACCTGGATCCGGCTCATCGTCTGGCTGCTCATCGGATTCCTGATCTACTTCATGTACGGAAAATCGCACTCGCGGATAGCGACCAACGAAACGAGTGGTTGATCTCCTCTCGGTAGCGCCACACCGGGTTGAAGCGATAGAGCGCCTCGCGCGGGAGTTCCGCGCGGGGCGCTCTGTCGCAATCTCGACCCACATCAACGCCGACGGTGACGGGTGCGGGTCGGAGACGGCGCTGGCCCGGCTG
>JAHFCS010000460.1 GCA_023249395.1 Gemmatimonadota bacterium | reverse complement strand
CTCTGCCGCAGTTGGAGATCGCCGTCACCAGCGATGTGCCGGCTGGCGCAGGACTCAGCTCGTCAGCCTCGATCGAAGTAGCAACCGGTCTCGCGATCGCCTCTCTCATGGAAGACGTAGTCGCACCGCACGACCTGGCGGTTCGCGCCTGGCGGGCGGAAAACGTCTTCGTGGGAGTGGGCTGCGGCATCATGGACCAGTTTGCGTCCGCGCTCGGGCGTGACAGCCAGGCGTTGCACCTATGGTGCGACACGGAACACATCGAGTACGTCCCATTCCGCGGCTCTGTTATGGTGTTCGACACAGGAGTCGCGCGGTCGCTTCGCGGTTCTAAATACAGTATCAGGCGCGCCGAGTGTGACGCGGCGTTTTCGATTCTACACGAGAAGTATCCGGATCTCGCCAATCTGGCAGCCGCGACTCGCGAGCAGGTGCTGGGCGCGGGAATCCCGGAGCCGCAGCTGCGGAGAGCGCTTCACGTCGTGACCGAAACCAGACGCGTGGAGCGATGCGCCGATCATCTCCGCCGGACGGGAACCCTTCCTGGGGAGTTGCTGCTCGACTCCCACAGATCGCTGCGCGATCTTTACGAGTGTTCGTCGCCGGAGCTCGATTGGTTCGTGGAGAGGGCCATGAAGGAGCCTGGTGTGGAAGGCGCGCGTCTCACCGGCGCCGGATGGGGAGGTTGTGCGATAGCATGTGGCGACAGCGCGGCTCTTGAAAGCGCGTCGGAACGCATAGCTGTGGAATACGAGACAGTTTTTCGCATGACCCCTCGCGTATGGATCACTCGCGCGGCTTCCGGAATGGAGCTGGAGCGCTTCGGATGAGCACGGTGCGGCGTGTTCTTATCCCGTGTGGCGGCCTCGGCACGAGGATGATGGCACTCACTCGCGGCTCCCCGAAGGAGCTGTTGCCGGTAGCCGGCGTTCCGTTAGTGATCCGCGTCCTGGAGGAGTGTCGCGCCAGCGGAATCACGGATGCGTTGATCGTCATCGCGCCAGGAAAAGAGGAGATCGTGAAGGTCGTCGAATCGCTTTCGGGCAGCGATCGAATCCCAGGTCGAATCGACTTTGTAATTCAGATGGAAGCGAGGGGCGTGGCGGACGCGATCCGACTCGGCCGCGACTTTGCGCGCGGAGAGCCGATGGCGGTGGCACTTCCCGACAATCTCTTCTCCGGCGCCGCACCGGGCCTCCTTCAGGTGATCGACGAGTTCGCGGTGAGCCAGAAGAACGTCGTTGCCATGGTGGAGATCACGGCCGAAGAGGCGCGGAAGCGGGGGCCGACTTCGGTCTATGCCGGAGAGCTCACGGGCGACGAATACCTCATCAGCGACATACCTGGGAAGCGCGCGCGGACGGCAACATTCAGCACTGGTGGCGCGGAGTCAGCGTTCACGGGAGTGGGCCGGTACGTGTTTATGCTTGAGGTGTTCGAGACGATAGACGAAACCGAGTCTGCGTTGCCGCCGGGGGCGGAGTTGGATGATGTGCCGGTGATGCAGCGACTGCTTGCGCGGGGGCGGCTCGTCGGTCGTCGAATTCGGGGGAAATTCTACGATGTTGGGCTGATTGATGGGTACCGGGACGCAGATGCGGAATTCAGGGCCAACGTCCTTTTCGTTCGATGAACACCTCCAAGTCAGTGCCCATGCTGGGCACACGCATATAAAAACAGGAGGGCTCCCGTCGGGGCCCCTCCTGTTTTCATGACCGTAAGAAGCGATGGTCAGGCGATGGTTGACAGCGAGTCGTATTGGAACGTCTCGACCCAACGCCAAGCATTGCGGGGATTCACACGCTCAGTGCCGAGCGTAGACGGAGTCGGAGCCTGTTCTTCTCCAGGCGATCACGTCATACGGCTTTTTGACCGAGCCCTTCTCCATGCCGGGCGAGCCTTCCGGCATGCCTGACACGCCTATTCCGGCGACCGCGGGACGGTCCCGGAGCAGTCGGTAAATGTCTTCCGGTGGAACGTGTCCTTCAATGACGTAGCCGTTCACGACGGCTGTGTGGCACGTGCGGAGCGAATCAGGGACGCCGTACTGGTTCTTTAACGGCGTCACGTCGGCGGTGTCAATGGCCTTGACCTGGAAACCGGCGGCCTGCAATCGCTCTATCCACGCGCTACAGCAGCCTCATGTGGGATTCTTGTAAACGGTGATTGCGGGGTCGTACTGCTCGCCTGGCGTCACCGCAGCTACCTGGCGTCCGAGAGTCCGTGCCTCGGCCGTCGAACGTTCAGTGGCTCCCCGGTCGCAGGCGAGGAAAGCCATTGCACCAACAAGGCCGAGTGCTGAACCGAGGCGAGACCGCGTGAGCGAAGGTATCATCAAAACCTCCGAGGGTATGTAAGAGCATTCAAGGTAGCTCTTTGTTTGCTGACTTGGGATGATTTTGGATTTCCGCATGGTGGCTGCATAACTTAGTTACCCCGCAACGAGGAGCGACGATGGCGAAATACCTTATCAAAGCGAGCTACACAGCAGAGGGAACAAAGGGATTGGTAAAGGAAGGCGGCTCCGGCCGCAGGGCTACCGTGCAGAAAATGGTTGAAGGGCTAGGCGGGAAGCTGGAGACGTTCTACTTCACCTACGGCGAAACTGACGTGGTCCTCATCTGCGATCTTCCCGACGCTGCATCGGCAATTGCGATCAGCCTGACAGTCAACGCCACGGGCGCTGTGCACGCCTCCACTACCCCGCTGATTTCTGTTGAGGATGTGGATGCCGCGTGCAAGAAGTCGGTCGGCTACAGAGCGCCGGGAAGCTAACCACCTGTTGCCGTCAGGCTACAGGGCCGCGTGGTTGGGTCTGCGCGGCCCTGGGCTCGACGGCGCAGCGCGCGC
>JAHFCS010000459.1:2366-2857 GCA_023249395.1 Gemmatimonadota bacterium | reverse complement strand
CCGGCTGCGTCCGCAGCGTCCCGGGAAGCAGCTACAATCAGCGGCTATTCCGCTCGCTGATGCGCAGATCGGACAAGATCGCGGCGCGTTTTCTCGCCGTGTACAACGTCCAGCGCGTCAGGATGTTCGATGTGCGTCCAGTCACCGACCCCGCGGTCTGCCACCGGGCGGCAGTGGCGTACGGCAAGGTGATCCGCGAAGACGATCCCGGCCGCAAGGTGCACATTCTCCGCGTCGGCAATCGCTACATCGTGATGGATCCCGACTACGTCGTGGACAATCATCACCGTGCCGTCACCTTCGACTCGAGTCTCACAAAGGCTGTCGCGCTAGTCGCCGAATAATCCGGGAGTGTTCAGACTGGTCACTGAATCCAGTGACCGATCCTGCTCCAGCGAATGTCGGTGATGAACGGCAACGGCCGATCGCTATCGTCGGCGTTATACGAGTAGTATACGAACATCGGCCTGCCGCGAATGTTCTCGCGGGGG
>JAHFCS010000459.1:0-2356 GCA_023249395.1 Gemmatimonadota bacterium | reverse complement strand
GGGGACGAAGCTCCAGTAGCGGCTGTCCTTCGAGTTGTACCTGCTGTCGCCCATCATGAAGAAATGGTTCGGCGGGACGACGATCGGCCCCCAGTTGTCGTGTGTCGGCTGCGCCGGCGCAGGCCCGAAGCGCGATGACTTGAGCCCAACGCGCTTCTGCCAGTCGAACAGCGGATCCACCGAATCCATGGCACCTTCCGGTTTGTTCTGGGCGTACCCCTGCCGCTGCGCGATTCCATTCAGGTACAGAACGCTATTCCTCATGTAGAGAGTGTCCCCCGGGGCTCCGATCAGCCGCTTCACGAGGGTTGGATTCGGATCCTCCGGCTGGTCGATCTGCGTCGGCGACCTGAACACGACGACGTCCCCGCGCTTCGGGTCGGTGAGTCCCGGAAGATTCCTGTTGGTGAATGGGATGTGGGGACCGTAGACGAGCTTGTTGACGAACAGCCAGTCTCCGACAAGCATGGTCGGGATCATGCTGCCCGATGGAATCCGGTATGCCTCGAGGAAAAATGCGCGCAGGAAGATGAAGAAGACGAGGGCGCTCGCCAGCGCCTTGAAGTTCTCCCAGAACCGGTGCAGCGCCCTGCGCTGCGAAAAAGGGCGCGCCTTTTCAGCGCGCCCCCCCCCCTTCTTCGACGCGACTGCCAACTTCTACTTGAGGTGCTTGTTCACGAGTCGCGTCATCTCGAACATTGAGACCTGTTTTTGTCCGTTGAACACGGGACGGAGGTTGTCATCGGCGTTGATCATGCGACGGTTCTTCGAATCCTGGAGACCCTTACGGCGAATGTAGGCCCACAGTTTCTTCGTCACTTCGGTGCGAGGAAGTGGGGCGCTTCCCACCACGGTGGCGAGCTGCGCGGTCGGCGTCATCGGCTTCATGAACGCGGCGCTGGGCACGCGCTTCGTTCCGGATTTCTTCTTGGCGGGTTTCTTCGCCGACTTCTTCGCGGTTCGCTTCCTGGCCGCTGGTTTCCTTTTCGCCGAGCTCTTCTTCTTCGCTTTTGCCATCGCTTCTCCTGGTGATTGATCGGGCGGCAAACGGGGCGACGCCGGTGCGCGTCTCGCGAGCAAGATAGAGCAGCAATTTGCGTGCGCAAGAGGGAAAAAACCGCTTTTTACGAGAGAAGAAGCTCCATCATCCTCACGTCGTACGGGTCGGGAGTGTCGTCGTCGTCCGCTATCTCGTAGTTCTTCTGCGGCGTCTCGAGTATCAGTGGTACCCCGTCAGTACGCCCGTCGGTCATCAACCAGTGGAAGGGCTCTTCACCGATATATCCCTCTCCGATCAGGGCGTGTCTGTCCCTGTTGGATCCGAGCTCGGTAGCGCTGTCGTTGAGGTGAAAGAACGAGGGAGCTTCACCCGTCTTCGCCTCGAATTCGTCGATCACCGCCCCCAGCGCCTTTTTCGATTTCGCTATGTCGTACCCCGACGCGAAGAGGTGACAGGTGTCGAGCCCGTAGCCGGTGCGGCGACGCAGCGCGCGCGGAACGTCGGACAGGATCTCAGCGATCTCCTCGGCCGTTCTCCCCATGGTGCGACCGGCCCCAGCGGTGTTCTCGATCAGGAGCCGGGTGTCCGACTCGACCGTCTCGAGCGCGGTCACGATGGCTTTCGCTATGCGCTTCGCCGATACGGACCGCTCACTCGAGCCCGCCGACCCGGGGTGAAAGCAGACCGCCCCTGCCCCGAGGGCGCTGGAACGCTCGAGCTCCTTCGTCAGGCCGGCGCTTGCCCTCGCCCACTTGTCGTCTTCGGGAGTGGCCACGCTCAGCACATACGCGGCGTGGACGAGGACCGCGCCCGGCTGAATGCCCGACGCCGACAGCGCCTGAGCGAATCGCGCGACACGCTCCGGCTTTATCGACTGCTTGTCGCCGTAGAACCTGGGGATCGCGGTGAAGCACTGCATCGCGGTCATCCCGGCGTTGCCAGCGCGCCTGACGGCCATGTGTATCCCGCCGTTGTTGATCGTGTGTGCGCCGAGGAGCCTGGTCATGCGGGAGAGGCGAAGCAGGAAGTGTGCTCGACGGAATCGACGAAGGCCGGTGCGTTACACAATAGACCGTTCCTTACCGCGGAGAAAAGCGCTGGTCCGCTGCATTTCCCGGCGACGAGTCATCTCCACACGCCGGCGCGGAATGCCGTTCGCGTCGCGCTGATCCGCGGATCAGCCGCGTAGTCGGTCCACCAGACACGCATAGTGTCACCGCGCAGCGCGACCGTCGGCTGCCGAGCCCGCTCGTTGTCACTCGACACGATTTCGCGGTACTCGAAGATGTGACCCATCGTTCGCGACAGCGCGATCGCGACACTCGGCTCGACGCTGTTGGGGTCCTCGTACGCGAC
>JAHFCS010000458.1 GCA_023249395.1 Gemmatimonadota bacterium | reverse complement strand
ACCCGAGACCGTATGTCGAGGAATGGCTGGGCCAGAACGGAGCCGTCTCTTACAACGCTGATGATGCCCTCCTGCTCCACGACGAAGAGACGCGCATCACCCGATGGAGCAGTGACGTACACAGGCCTCTTGAGTCCGCTGCCAACGGGCTCGATGAGGATCGTCCCCGACGAAATGAAGCCGGACTCATCCGTAGCTTTTTGGTCGGGGTCGCCGACGCCGGCGCTCCGGTCGCCGCATCCAAGAGTCGCGGCAAGCAATACATACCTTATGACTCTCATTGCGGCTCGGAAATAGGAATGACCCGGGCGGGTCTCGAACCCGCGACCTACGGATTAAAAGTCCGTTGCTCTACCAGCTGAGCTACCGGGTCTTTCGCTCGTGTTTTTGTGGCGCTTGTCCGCGCGATTTAAGTCGCGTACCCCTCAAACATAGGCATGTGGCGACTCCTGCGCATCATTTGCAGCCGGAGATTTGCGCTCCGCGGCCAGCCAGGCCACTGCCTCCGAGCACACCCCGGGCGGGACCATATAGCCGCCCCGCGGAAGGAAGTCGCGCCGATTTGTACGGGATCTGTCAGAGTCGGCCGATCAGCGAATTTTTTTCAACTCCACGCTTCCGTTCACCGTGTTCATCGTGATTCGCCGTCCGCCTCGACCAATTGTCCCTTCGGCGTGGCGCGGGCCGAATCGTCCCGAAAGCTGCACCGGAAAATCGCTCGTGATTCCGCCGAACATCGTGTTGAGCGAGACGTTCGCGTCGAGCGACGATGGTGTCTCGACAGCAATGCCGCCGTTCACGGTGCTGAATTTCATGTCGCCGTCGCTGGCCAGCGCACCCATCCGGGCGGTGATGTTCCCGTTCACAGTCGTGGCGTTCACCGGACCTGTGCTCGTTGACACGTTCACGTTGCCATTCACGGTGTGAGCGGCGACCTGACCGCCGGCTTCACGCACCTCGAGACCGCCATTCACGGTGCTTGCGCGCACTTCAGCGCCCACGCCGCGAACAGTCATCGAGCCGTTGACCGTCCCGGCACGAAGACGAACTCCGCGCGGAACCTGGACGGTAAATTTCACCTCGACGTCCCGATCCCGGTTGCGACCATGGTTGCCGGACGAGTGCATCCCATCCTCGTCACAGCGGTCGGTGTCGTAGGTGAGCGCGCAGATGCGAACGTCGCCGCCCATCTGGATCACGGTGAACCGGACGTCCCGGATGTCGCCGTCGCGATGCGGAATCTTTTCGGCGCGGACGTGCACCGAATTGTCCGAGCTGGGATCGACGGTCACCGATCCATTTACGTTGGATAGACTGAACCAGCGGCCGGAGTCCACCCGTCCATCCCACGTCCAGACCTTGACGTCACGCCCGACTTCTTCCTGGGAGCTCGATACAGCCGGTGCCGCGGCCGCGACGAGGATCATCAATCCGAGAACGGCATTTCGCATGGAGTCAGTCCCTCGAGTCGCGGCCGTCGCCGCGGGCGATTTTGATGTTCCCACTGAACGATTCAGCAACGATGCGCGACCGCCCGTCGCCGATCTTGAACTCGATTCTTCCACTTGAGCCTCTCCGCCCAGTACTCGTCGGCTGGAGCGTGACCGGGAAATCGCTGTCCACTGCACCGCTGAACGTTTCCACCTGCACCTGCGCGCCGACGTCTGCCGGAAGCGACAGGTTCACCGAGCCCGAGTGCGTCTTGAACTCGTACGTACCCGCCGGCTCGAAAGTGCCAGCGTAGGTTATCCGGCCGCTGACCGACCCCGAACGCACATACCTCGACCGGGCACGGGTCATCGTGATGCGACCGCTCACCGACTCGGTCTCAAGATCGCCGGTGACGTTGTCCACTTCGACTCTGCCGCTGACTGAGCTCGCACGAACGTCGCCCGCAACGTCGGAGACCTCGACATTTCCAGAGACGCTCTCCGCCTTCACCTTTCTGGCGGCGTCGCTGATGTCGATGCTTCCGCTGACCGAGCTCACGTCCACCTCGCCCTTCACCCCGGTGACGAACATCGAGCCGGAGAGCGAGTTCCCGATCACGCGCGTTCCCGCGGGAACCGTGAGCTCGAAGCGCGCATCACCGATTCCGCGACCATTCGGATCGACCGACAGCCGAAGCCTTCCCGGGCCGGCGTCGAACCTGATGTCACCGCGAGTGGTCGTCGCCCTCACATGCGCTGACAAGCCATCGCCACCAATTACTTCGATGCGGCCCGACATCAGCGACAGGTCCACAGTCGCTTGCCGGTCCAGCGTCACCGTCGTGTCCAACGTCTCACCGTAATACCTCTGTGCCTTTGCGGTCGCGGTAACGCACGCGACAAGTGCCAGGCCGCTGAGCATGATCCTCAGTGTCGTCTTGATGTTCACTCTTCTATGTCCTCGACGGCAGCAACGCCACCGTACGCAATAGCTCGACTTTCTTGTCGAGAGCATGATTCAGTTGGTCGGCCAGGAAGCTGCTGTTTGGATCCCGGGCCAGCGCCGCGCGGCTCTGCTTCACCGCGGCGTCGATGATCTTGAGGCTCTGCTCGATCACCGAGACAGTCGCGGGATCGAGCTCGCGCTTTCTCTCGGTGATCATGTTCTGCAACCGGGCGATCTCGTCTCCGAAAGCGACCTCGCTCGGACTCGACGCGGCACTCGTCCTCCGCGATGCGAGCGTCGCTCCCGACTGTCGACTGTCGGCGCTCGGCTGTGTCCCACGAGGTGTCGTGGCCGCCTCGACCGATGCCGGCGACTGCTGCGCGACCGACTGCGCCCCCGTTCCGGGTGCGGCTTCCGTGGTCGCGTTCTCAGGCGCGCTCACCGGTTGTGGAGCAGCCGCCACTCTCGCCGCAGATGGTACCAGCGAT
>JAHFCS010000457.1 GCA_023249395.1 Gemmatimonadota bacterium | reverse complement strand
TGAACGCAACAGCGCCATCAAGCAGGTGGCGTCGGCGCGATTCGGCGTCACCACTGAATACCTCGTCAACGCGACGGAGCTTCAGATCAAGATCGCGCAGGGGGCCAAGCCGGGCGAAGGTGGACAGCTACCCGGCCACAAGGTCGACGAGATCATTGCGCGCACCCGGTACGCCACGCCGGGTGTTTCACTCATCTCGCCTCCGCCGCATCACGACATCTACTCCATCGAAGATCTCGCGCAGCTCATCTACGATCTGAAGAACGTCAATCCCCGCGCGACGATCTCCGTGAAGCTCGTCGCTGAAGCCGGAGTCGGCACGGTCGCCGTGGGGGTTGCCAAGGCGCACGCCGATCTCATCACGATCTCCGGCGACTCGGGAGGGACGGGCGCCTCCCCGCTCTCGTCGATCAAGCACGCTGGTATTCCATGGGAGCTGGGACTCGCTGAGGCTCAGCAAACCCTTCTGCTCAATGGGCTGCGCGGACGCGTGCGCCTCCAGACGGACGGGCAGTTCAAGACCGGGCGCGACGTCGTGATCGCCGCGCTGCTGGGCGCCGAGGAATTCGGCTTTGCAACTGCGCCCCTTATCGTCGAAGGATGCGTCATGATGCGAAAGTGCCACCTGAACACCTGTCCGGTGGGCGTCGCGACGCAGGATCCGGAGCTGCGCGAGAAGTTCGCGGGCCGGCCGGAGCACATCGTCAACTACTTCTTTTTCGTCGCCGAGGAAGTCCGCGAGCTGATGGCGCAGCTGGGCTTTCGCACGATGGACGAGATGATCGGACGAGCCGACGTGCTCCGTCAGACGACCTCGCATCACGATTCGAAGACGCGGCTACTCGACCTTTCCGCGCTGCTCCACATTCCTGAACCCGCATCCGTGACGAGCAGCGACGATCACGCGCGACACATGATCCGCGCGCAGAATCATGGATTAGCCGACGCAATGGATCACCGCCTCATTGACCTGGCAGAGCCGGCGTTGGTACACGGCGAGCGCGTGGCGGCAATCCTGCCGATTCGAAACGTCAATCGCGCGGTGGGCGCGATGTTGTCCGGCGAGATCGCTCGACGCTTCGGGCATGCGGGCCTTCCCGACGACAGCATCTCGCTGCGGCTCACAGGCTCAGCCGGTCAAAGCTTTGGCGCATTCGCCGTGCGTGGCCTCACGCTCGAGCTTCACGGCGAAGCGAACGATTACGTCGGCAAGGGACTGTCCGGAGGCCGGATCATCATCCGGCCTCCGAAAGGCGCCAAGTTTCTCCCGAACGAGACGGTGATCATCGGCAACACCGCACTCTATGGCGCCACGTGTGGCGAGGCGTTCTTCTGCGGAGTGGCCGGCGAGCGGTTCGCGGTGCGCAATAGCGGCGCGACTGCCGTGGTCGAGGGAGTCGGCGATCATGCGTGCGAGTACATGACCGGGGGCACCGTTGTGGTGCTCGGACGCACGGGTCGAAATTTTGCCGCTGGCATGAGCGGAGGACTTGCCTTTGTGCTCGACGCGTCAGGCGACTTCGCGACACGCTGCAACCGCGCGCTCGTCGAGCTTGACCACCTGGCCGAGAAGGCGGACCAGATCCTGCTCAAGCAGCTCATCGAGCGGCACGCCCGCTTCACCAGTAGCGCCCGAGCGAGGCACGTCCTCGCGCACTGGGACGACGCGGTGCGCGAATTCGTTCGTGTCATTCCGAGCGAATACCTGCGAGCAATACGGAGCGCGCCGGAAGAGTCAACGCGGCAGGAGAGCGGGCGCCATGGTTGATTCCAGGGCATTTCTCGCCCTGCGTCGCGCAGCGCCGAAACGCGAGCCGGTCGAAACGCGAGTGCGCCATTGGCGGGAGTTCTACGAGCCGCTGCCGGACTCGAGCGTGCGTGAGCAGGGCGCGCGTTGCATGGATTGCGGGGTCCCGTTCTGTCAGGGCGACACCGGATGTCCGGTGCGCAACGTCATTCCCGAATGGAACGCGCTCGTGCAGCGCGGCCGCTGGCAGGATGCGCTCGAGTCACTGCACGCCACGAACAACTTCCCCGAGCTCACCGGCCGGCTCTGTCCGGCGCCTTGCGAGTCTGCGTGCGTGCTCGGCATCATCGATCAGCCGGTGGCGATTCGGAACATCGAGCAGGCCATCGCCGACCGCGGATTTCAGGAAGGCTGGATCGTTCCTCAGCCTCCCGTTTCCGAATCGGGTCGGCGTGTGGCCGTAATAGGCTCCGGTCCTGCTGGACTCGCCGCGGCACAGCAGCTTCGCCGCCGCGGGCACGGCGTCGTCGTCTTCGAGAAGTCAGACCTCGTTGGCGGTTTGCTCCGCTATGGTATTCCCGAGTTCAAGCTCGAGAAAGCGGTGCTGGACCGCCGCGTCGCGCAGCTCAGGAGCGAGGGGGTTCTCTTTCGCGCCAACGCGAATGTCGGAGAGTCCCCCACCGTGGACGACTTACGACGCAAGTATGACGCGGTCTGCCTCGCGATCGGGGCCGAGTCGCCCCGCAACCTCCAGGTCCCCGGTCGCGCGCTCTCCGGGATCGAGCTGGCGATGACTTATCTCACTCAGCAAAACCGCCGCGACGCTGGCTGCACGATCGATCCAGCCGACGCGATCGACGCGCGCGATAAGCACGTCGTCATCATCGGCGGCGGCGACACCGGATCTGATTGCGCGGGTACCTGCCTGCGACAGGGTGCCGCGAGCGTCCGACAGTTCGAGCTGCTGCCCGAGCCTCCACAGGATCGAGCCGCGACGACGCCGTGGCCGATGTGGCCAATGCAATTGCGCAACTCGCACGCTCACGAGGAGGGTTGCGAACGCGAGTGGTGCGTGTCGACCACGGCGTTTTCCGGCGTCGGCGGTCGCGTACGGCGTC
>JAHFCS010000456.1 GCA_023249395.1 Gemmatimonadota bacterium | reverse complement strand
CGGCGGGTTCGTCATGTACATCTTCTTTATCGGCATGGTGGCCGCTCCGCTGGTGCAGATCGCGTCCATCGGGACCCAGATCACCGAAGCGTTCGCCGGGCTCGACCGCATTCACGAGATCCGCGAGATGCGCACCGAGGATCAGACCGACGCGGATCGCGACCCTCTCGCCGAGGTGGACGGGTCGGTCGAGTTCGACCACGTCACGTTCTCGTACGTACCGGGCGTGCAGGTGCTGAAGGACGTCTCGTTTCAGGCCCCTGCGGGCTCGACGACGGCACTCGTCGGCTCCAGCGGATCGGGAAAGAGCACGCTCATTGGTCTCGTGATGGCGTTCAATCGCCCCGACAGCGGAACCGTCCTGGTGGACGGTCGCGACCTTGCCACTGTGCGCCTCAGGGATTTCAGATCGCAGCTTGGCGTCGTGATGCAGGACAACTTTCTGTTCGATGGAACGATCGCGGAGAACATCGCCTTCGCCCGTCCTGATGCCACCATCGACGAGATCCGCGACGTAAGCCGCATCGCCCACTGCGACGAGTTCATCGACCGGTTCGATGCGAGGTACGACACGATCGTTGGAGAGCGCGGGGTGAAGCTTTCTGGAGGACAGCGGCAGCGGGTTGCGATCGCGAGAGCGATTCTCGCCGATCCGCGTGTTCTGCTCCTCGACGAAGCGACATCGAGCCTCGACAGTGAAAGCGAAGCGATGATCCGAGACGGTCTGCGGTCGCTACGGCGCGGACGGACGACCTTCGTCATCGCCCACCGGTTGTCGACGATCGTGAGCTCCGATCAGATCCTCGTTCTCGAGGCCGGGCAGATCGTGGAGCGCGGCACGCATCGAGAGCTGATCGCGCTCGCCGGCCGGTATCGCCAGTTGTACGACCGGCAGTACGGCCTCGAGCACGACCTCTTCATCAATCCCGGCGAGGATCCCACGCCGGATGAGCCATCGGTGCGAGAGGAGCTGGCGCAGGCGATCCGGGCGCCGAGCGGCAATCTGTAGGTGAGGCGTCTGGCCCTTGCGGCCATCGGGGTCGCTGTGTTTGCATCGTCACGGGTGCAGGCACAGGATCCGATGGATCACGCACATGCGGGTCCGGCAGCCGGATCACGCGTCGCATGGATGCTCGGCGCGCAGGCGATTGCGGTGGTGACCGTTCAATCACCAGCATACGCCAACCGGACACTCCGCGAGGGCTACCTCACGCAGCCGATGCTGATGGGAATGCTGTCGGCATATGGCGGCCGTGCCGCTCTCGACGGGATGCTCGACTTCGAGGGCATCACCCTCGAGCGAGGCGAGCTCGACCTCGGGATGCAGGGCGAAGGATATGTGGATCGCCGTCATCCCCACACCTACCTGCATGAGCTTGTTGCCAGCGCCACTGGCGGCGGGGGTCGAACGCGCTTCTCAATCGCGGTGGGAAAGGGCTTTGTTCCCTTCGGCACCGATGATCCGATGGTAAGGCCGTTCGAGAAATATCCGGCGAACCATCACATCGCGCAGATCGTTGAGCGCCTTCTTGCGACAGTTGCTGTGAGGCAGGGTCCATTCCTGCTCGAAGCCGCGCGATTCAATGGCGATGAGCCCGAGTCGCCCTCCGATCTTCCGAACGGCGACAGACTCTGGGACTCGTGGGCCGCACGTGCGAGCGTCTTCCCGGCGCCCGTACTCGAGCTTCGTGCAAGCGTCGCGCGAGTTGAATCTCCGGAGCTCGCACGCGGTGGAGGCCTGGCTCAGAGAAAGCTGAATCTCTCGCTTCGCTATGAGAGCGTTCTCCCGAAAGAGATGAATATGGAGGGCGGCGGCGCGATGGATCCCGACATGCAAATGGACAAACCAGCCGAACAGCCGTGGCGTCGCTACGGTCTCGTCGAATGGGGCCGCAGCTCCGACTACGACGGCGATGTGCGCGCCTTCAGCTTCACGACCTTTCTCGCCGAGGCCGAGGTCGGCCGCCGTCGATTGGCGTTAGCGGCGCGCGTCGAGCGAACAGAAAGACCTGAGGAGGAGCGACTCGCAAATCCCTTCCGCTATCAGCGTCCCGGAAATGACTTCAGCATACTGGGCCGCACACGCTGGGACATTGTCACCGCCCGGCTGAGTGCGACCGTCCTCGAATCGAGACTCGGTGCGCTGGTGCCGTTCGTCGAGATCGCGAGGCAGCACGCCTCTGCCCTCGCGGCCAGCCAGGTTTTCGATCCGAAAGGATTCTACGGATCGAATGATATGTGGGGATTGTCGGCGGGAATCACGATCAGCGGTGGCACGATCCATCGGCGGACCGGCCGGTATGGCGCGGCAGGAAGTCATCCACAATGAAATTCAGCCACGAGCCGACCATCTCGTTCTGCCTTGTGCTCGCGTCGGCCGTCGTGATCACCGCCTGTGACAACAAGGTCACGGATGTGGAGCTGCCTGCTATTTCTCCCATCACGCTCCGCGCAGAAGGACGCGGAGCTGTTGCGGACCGCTACACCGCTGAGGTATGGGTCGTGGGCAACGTCGCGTTCACGACAACGTGGGGATCGCGCTCGCTCAACGGCGTGCAGTCGAGAGGGAACGCGGTAAAGATCTGGAACGTGTCGGGCAGCACGCCGCTGCTCGTCGATTCCCTGATTGTCGCGGACGCTGTGACACTCGGCGACATTCAGGCGACGGACGACGGAAAGATTCTCGTCGTGGCAACCGAGTTCGCCCCTGGGTCGATCGCGATCTATGATCTTGCGAATCCGGTGATGCCGAGGCTTCTCTCGCGGTTTGCCAACGCGAACACCCTGGCCGGGGTGCACACCGCGGAAATTCAGAGGGTCAACGGAAAGCTCTACGCCTTTCTCTCGGTTGACCCGGGCGCGGCGGGAGC
>JAHFCS010000455.1 GCA_023249395.1 Gemmatimonadota bacterium | reverse complement strand
AAAGAATCAATGCGGGGAGAACCAGCGACCGCAGTCGGTTTGAATTCATCAGGATGTGGAATGAATTGAAGAAAAGGGAATTCGGGCCAAGGAATAGAACCGTGCATGGTCGCGCAGGGACTCGAACCCCGGACCTCTGGTATGTGAGACCAGCGCTCTAACCAGCTGAGCTACGCGACCGAAAGGGAAGACACCGCAAGCGGGCTGAACCGAGGCGGCGCGAGCCCTGAACGAAGCCAATCCGAAAGCTAACAATCCGCGTAGATGCGAGGAAGTAGCGCGACCCTTCGATGCTCCCGTGACCAGCGCAGGTGCCGCGCGACGAATACGACACGAATTCTTTGTAAGGCAAAGTACTTCGCCAAACTGGGTTGCGAAAGGTCTCACAGCTGGCTCGAGGATGGGCCCTGCAGGGTTCGAACCTGCGACCGTCGGATTATGAGTCCGCTGCTCTGACCAGCTGAGCTAAGGGCCCCTTTCAACACACTTCAATCTAGCAACTGCAAGTTCAGTGTGATTCGCTCGGTTTCCGCGTTTCTGTATCACTGGAACGTAACCAACCAGCGCGGCACCCACACAATTTTCACGCGCCCCTCGAATGCCGTAATGTCCCTGCCGGCGACATGGCGACGGTTCCTCACCTGGTTGATCCCGCCATCGGCCGTAATCTGCAGGTCGCGCGTCACCGTTGACGCTCCGCTCAATCCGATTCTGTTCACGGTCCAGATAACGCCACTCAGAAACCTCGGTGTTGTGGCGTAGTCCGCCACCGCAGGGTAGGGCGCTCGATAATCGCCTTCGCCCTGTCGCCGATGCGCGACGTACAGCCTGAGAGGCGTTCGCGGCACCAGAGCGAGGTCGGCGCCGAGCCGGATCTCGTCGTAGTCGCTGTAGGCCCGCCCGAGTCCGATTCCAAAGCTCGCATAGCGCTCCGACACGTTGGGCGTGTGATAGGCGAGATTCGACACCAGCGTGTAGCTCGCGAACCACCGCTGGTCGGCCGACAGCGGAAGCCCTTCAGCGCTCACGGTGAATCCGTAGGACGACGGCTCCTTGCACGTCGTGTCGCACTTGTCGATCTGCAGATCGTCTATCAGCAGGTGAGCAGCGTAGGTGCCGAACCTTCCCGCGCGCCACGAGCTCTCGAAGCCCATGCTGAGGTTGCCGTCGACCCTCTCGTTCCGCCAGCTCAGCGAGTAGACGTTGAACGGGTTCAAAAGGCTGAACTCGAGACCGCGACCTACTCCCGTATATATGTATCCCTCGCTCAGCGCGCCCTCATACCGCCCCTTCTTGTAGGAGAGGCGGTGAATTGCGAAGTACCGCGATGACTGCGCGCCGTCGGTGAGTACGTAATTCTCGAGCCGCGCGATCACGCTCGAGACGTGAAGCTGGTCAGTGCCGAACCGTGTGTAGAGGTGATCGTAGGTGAACGGCGCACCGCTCAGTTGAAGTCCTTCCAGTGCCCGCGGTCCCCAGTTGCGCGCCACACGACCGAACGCAGCCTGTGCGTATCTCCACTGGCCGCCGACGTAGCCATCCTGTGTGCGTCCAGCAATCTTCCGGTCCTTCTTTCCGGTGAAGTCAGGGTCCTTGTTGAGTCGGTTGTCGAGAATCGCCCTCACCGCGCCTGCGAGACTTCCCCCGCCGAAAACGAAGTATCCGCTCGCGGCGGGCTCCGCGTCATCACGAGTATCTGCCAGCATCAACTCGTGTCGCGTCGAAGTCTCGGCGGTGACGGAGACGTCGAATGATGCCTTTGCGCGGAAGGGAACTGAGTCGGACTCGAGTTCTCCCGGCTTTCTGAGCTCGTATCTCTCGAGACTCTTCTCGAGCGCGTTGAGATAGCCGGTCATCGCTCGTGATGCTCCGCGCGCGAGCGCGGTGTCGGCCGCGGCTCTGATGCTTCCGCCGGTGTAGGGTCGCTCCAACGCTGAAAGCGTCGGAAGCGATCCCCGCGCCATCAGTGCGTCCACATAGCTATAGGCGATGTCGTCAATCGGCACATATGGAGATGCCTGAGCCCGCAGCGACAATGGCGCCAGCAGCACGAAACAAAGGATGATTCTCAGCGATACCACGCGAGCCCCTCAAATTTGGGAGTCAGCTGCAATGCCGGAGACGGGATGTGAACGTAGCTGAGATTGCGCTTCAATGTCCGCCAGACTGGATTGTTGCCGGGAAGCTTTTCGAAGTCCAGATCGATCGACAGCAGAATCTTCCGCTGGGCCCGCATGTTCGTTCCGGTCTTCGCGTCTACCCAGTTGGTGATCGAGTGGCCGGCCGATATCCGAAGAAACGATGGCCAATAGCGTTTTGCATCGTCAGGCAACAATGCGTTCACGTCGGCTGCGAACCAGTACGTCTGTCCCGAGTAGTCCAGCGAGGGCCGGAGCTCTCCTGGAATGTTCCTGGCGTTCCTCATCGCTGCCGTCCTGCGATAGGAGATGGTGGGCTTGATTGCCTTGAGTCGGGGATATTCCTGTTGTGCCACCGCGAGGGCCATTCCCGAGGTATTGGCGATGAGGTCGGCGTAGGAGAAGCCATACTTCTTGTACATGCCGTCCCAGATCTCGATCTGAAGCTGGAAGGCCGTCGCGTACGCCGCGCTCCAGAGCAGAGCGTGCATCTTCGACGCGCAGGCATCGCGGAGCAGCGCATTTCCGAATCGCGTGAGATGGTATCCGCCGAGCATGTGGCCGAACTTGTCCTGGTCACGGAAATCCTCGTCCCAGTCGGCGCGAAAAAAGAAATGCGGCGCCCTCTCACCCGACCACCATGCGCGCTTGAAGTATCGATAGAGCATTGCGTTGCCGCCGACGAATACCGCGCCGACCGCCACGCGGCTCGCCTGTACTTCGTCTCCATCGCGC